>DLXL01000497.1:4302-15855 GCA_003448025.1 Saprospirales bacterium
ATATAGGTACAAACCAGGGCGTTTTTACCGCACCTTTTGGTTCCGGACCCCAGCAGATGCAATTTAGCCTGGTGGATGGTACCCAGGGGCAGGTATGGCAATTGAAGGAGTTTGGTGGCCAGTTGATTTGCGGGCACAACAGTGGTACTTTTGTATTGAAAGGCCGTTCCGCTGTTAAAATTTCCGATATCACCGGCGGTTGGTGTACCGTGGAGGCGCCCGGACAGCCCAATGTGCTGATTCAGGCTACTTACACCGGGCTTGTTTTGCTGCACAAAGATCCCGGAGGAGGCTGGCGGTTTGGCGGCCGGATTGGCGGATTTGCAGAGCCACTTAAAAAAATAGCGTTTGATGCCGATGGGTATTTGTGGGCTACACATCCCAACAGAGGGCTCTACCGCCTGCGGCTGGATCAGGCATTTTCGCAGGTGCAGGAGTTTAAAAAATTTGGCAAGGAGGATGGCCTGGTTTCCGATTACCAACTGGGGCTGAGTAAAAGGATGGATGAGTTGATCATCAACACCTTGCCCAATGCCGTTCGCCTGAAAAATGTGGGCGGTAAAACAGTGCTGGAGCCATTACTCGGGAAAAAGTGGCTCCCAGGCTTTGGAAATGAGGCGTTTGTACTGGACAGTAGCGGGCTGTGGTGGAGTCGGGCAGATCAACGCATCGAAAAGATTCCCCTCACATTGGTACCGACTTATGAAAATGTGGAATGTTTGACTTCCGGGTTGTACCTTTTTTGCCTGGAAAACGGATTTGCGCTGCTAAAAAACAACCAGCAAACGCCTAATGCCGGGCCTTTCCCAATTCCTCCCACCCGGATTCGCCTGATAACCGTAGCCGGACAGGAATCCTGCCTGCCTGATGGCAACCTGAGGTTTCCATATAGTCAAAACAGTCTGGAATTTCAGTTTGCACAGCCCGTGTTTGAGCAACCAAACCGCTATTCCTGGTTTCTGGAAGGCTTTTCCAAAGGCTGGTCGCCCTGGTCGGCTGATGGCGAAAAGGAATTTACAAATTTGCCCGAGGGCCGTTACACGTTCCGGGTGCGCAGCGAGGCTGGCGGCGAAGAGGCGGTGGTTACCTTTCGGATTGCACCGCCCTGGTACCGTTCTGTGTGGGCCTTAGGCGCCTACCTGCTGCTGCTGCTCGTATTGGTGGGCTGGCTGGAATCCATCAACCGCAGGCGTCTGGACCGGCACCGGTTAAGGCTGGAAGCGGAAAAGGAGCGCGAAATTCTGGTCATGGAAGTGGAAAACAAAAACCGGGAATTGTCAAACGCCGCTTTCAACCTGATCCGAAAAAACGAGGCATTACAAAGTTTGAAGGATAACCTGATCGACGCTAAAAACGAACCCCGTGCACTGTCGAAAATTGTTCGTGATATAGATGCCCATCTGGAAGGGGATCACGACTGGGAAATTTTTGAAGCTTCCTTTATCCGGGTACACGATGATTTATTCATACGACTCATGCAGGATTATCCGGAACTGACTCCGGGAGATCTTCGTTTGGCGGCATATCTAAAGATGAACCTCTCCTCCAAGGAGATTGCTCCGCTACTAAATATTTCCATACGGGGCATAGAAAACAAGCGATACCGGCTTCGCAAAAAGCTTGGCTTGCCAGAAGAGGCCAATCTAACCGAGTTTATCATGGCATTTTAGCCCGAAAAAGCTTGTTTTTTACATGGCGTAGTATTGGTGAGGTGCATTTTTCTTTTAAAAATCTTTCAATGTCATAATTTCATCCTGCCAATAACTTGGGCTACCCAATTTTTACCCGAAATGGGAAAAGATGTTTTTTAAACTATCAGGATGACAACCCAATTCCGTTACACTCTTCTGTTGGCAGTTATCAATCTGCCTTTGATAATGTGCGCTCAGGCTCCGGTTGCGCCCCAGGCGCTTCAAGCCACAGGTTATGAAAAACATGTGGCCCTCAACTGGCAGGCTAATCCGGAGAGCAATCTTTCCGGGTACAAAATTTACCGCTCCACCAATGGCGGAGCCTCCTGGGAGTATTTAAAACAAACCGGTAAGGCTCCGATTGCTATTGACTGGACGGGGAACGAGCCAGAAGGTATCACCCGCCATTACAGGATAACAGCTTTTAACGCCGGTGGAGAAAGTGCTCCCTCCCAGCCGGATACAGCTGATTGTGTCCCCATGACGGATGAGGAGTTGCTGGAAATGACCCAACGTGCAACCTTCCGTTATTTTTGGGATTACGGGCATCCGGTGAGTGGAATGGCACGTGAACGTTCCAATGGAGATGCCAATACAGTAACTACCGGAGGAACCGGTTTTGGGATTATGGCCATTGTAGTAGGCGCCGAACGAGGATGGGTTACCCGTACAGAGGCGGTTAACCGTATGATCCAAATTGCCTCCTTTCTGCAGTTTGCAGACCGCTTTCATGGCGTGTTTCCGCATTGGATGAACGGTACCAACGGGAATGTGATTCCTTTCAGTCAGTACGACGACGGCGGCGACCTGGTGGAAACAGCCTTTTTGATGCAAGGATTATTGGCCGCCCGTCAATATTTCAATCAGGATACACCGCTGGAAAATGCACTCAGAGATGTCATTACAGGCTTGTGGGAAGAAGTGGAATGGGATTGGTACCGCAAGAATAACAGTGGTGTATTGTACTGGCATTGGTCGCCGAATTTTGGCTGGCAGATGAACTTTCCGTTGCGTGGTTTTTACGAAGCTCAAATCGTGTATATACTTGCAGCGGCCTCACCTACCCATCCAGTACCTGCCAGCTTGTATCAAACAGGTTGGACTTCAAGCAATTATGCGAATAGCGGTTCGCATTTTGGGTATAAGATCTATTGTGGGCCGTTCGGCGGAGGCCCGTTATTTTTTGCGCATTATTCTTACTTAGGCTTTGATCCGCGGGGCAAAAAAGATGCTTTTTGCAACTACTTTGTGCGCAACCGCAACCATTCACTTATTCAACAGGCCTACGCAGTTGCGAATCCCAAACAACATACCGGGTATAATGCCGACTGCTGGGGCTTAACTTCCTGCGATGGCCCCAATGGTTATGCGGCACATGACATTTGGCCAGCCAATGATGACGGCACGGTGGCTCCAACGGCAGCGCTTTCCAGCATGCCTTTTGCGCCAGATGTCAGTCTGGCCGCTCTTAGACATTTTTACCGGGTGCGTGGCGAACGCCTTTGGGGGGTGTACGGGTTTTATGATGCTTTTAACCTTAACCAGAACTGGTATGCGCCCTCTTACCTGGCTATTGATCAGGGTCCGATCGTTGGGATGATTGAGAACTATCGTACCGGATTACTTTGGGATCTGTTTATGCAAAATCCGGAAATCGCCCCGGCGCTTACGGCCATTGGATTTGTACCGGACAATACGCCCGTTACTGAACCGGAAAAAGCCTCGGCTCTGGAGATTTCGGTAACGCCTAATCCGATTTCCAACGGCTTATTGGGGGTAGATATATACTTGCAGGAGGCACAACAATTAAGTGCCCGTTTGAGGGATTTGCGGGGAAGCATTGTGCAGGATTTACTATCTGAAACGCCATTTCCTGCCGGGAAAAGCCGCCAAACCTGGCTAGTGCAGGTGCCTTCTCCAGGGGTCTATCTATTGGAAATAGGCTCCAATTCAGGACAAATTTTCGTGAAGAAAGTAGTACTCCATTGAACCGGGAACTATCATAACTAAATCATTTTAACACAAACCAATTCTAAAAGAAGTGCTTATGAAAAATTTGTTTATCACTGCCTTGTTTTTGGTTTTCGGTATTATGGGCGTGAATGCCCAGGTTACCTATGAAGACTTTCAAGGAGGAATGTCTGATCTATCGTGGATCGGCCTGAATGGTACCTACAATGGTGCTGTACACAATCCTGACCAAAGTGGTGTCAATATTAGTGACTGGGTTGGCTCTTATACAAATTCCCCAAATTTTGACTTCTGCTTTGCCCTGTACACATTTCCCACGACGCTGGATATCAGTGAGTTCAACCAGTTCAAAATGAAAATCTGGTCGCCTACGGCGCCCTGTAAAGCTCTCCTTAAACTGGAGGGACCAGGTGGCCCGGCGGTAGAAAAGATTATTGACATAACCATAGCTAACCAATGGGTGGAGTACACCTTCGACCTTTCAGCAGGTGCAGGCTTCACAAACCTGAAGACCATACTGGTGTCGTTCAACTCCTTTGTTCTGGGTGACGACAAGACCTATTACTTTGACGATATTATTGCTGAAAAAGCGGAAAACTGTTTGGCCGATTTTGAAGGTCCGGGGCTCACTTTCCAGGGCCTTGATGGAATACTACAGGCGCCTGGGGACAATCCGGTTCCAAACTTTGTGAATAACAGTGCTCACTGTGCCCAATACGTCAAATCACCCACGCATGCCTACAGCCTGATTCTGGCAGACAATGGTGCGCCATTTGACCTTTCCGTGTATAATCGATTCAACATTGACATATTCGCCACGGCTCCAACGCAGATTTTGTTTAAACTTGAGGGCTCCGGCGGAGGGTTCGAACAAATCAAAAATATTGCCGTAACCGGCGCCTGGCAGACCTACACTTTCGATTTTAGTGCTCAGGCTGCCAATACAGGCCTAAGCAAAATCGTCATGTTCTTTGATCCGGGTGTCGAAACCAGTGGCGATACCTATTTCTTTGACAATGTTTGTGTTGTGCCGAGCCCATGTAAAAATGTGGCTCCGGACCCTGATATTATTGACGACTTCGAATGTAATCGTAATGCGACCTACAACGGTGATTGGAGTTTCTTCTCTGTTGTAGCGAACCCTGCCCCAACAGGAGATAACAACTCCTCTAAAGTTGGCAGATTTGAAGACCCAAGCGGACAGGGAACGGAATGGTCCAATCTCCAGCTTGATTACCAAAATCCGATTGACCTCACCGTTCGCAACCAGTTCTCCTGCCAGGTATGGGCGCCTAAAGCAGGCAATCTGCTTATCAAACTGGAAGGTGGTCCTAATCCGCCAATGGAAGTAGGAACGCAGGTAACGGAACTCAACAAATGGGTGACGTACACCGTTGACTTTAGCAGTCAGATTGGCAAGGGGCATAAAAAGTTTGTACTCTTTTTCAATGCCGGTGTAAATGGCGAACCAGGCGACGTATACCATATTGATAATATCAAGTTGTCTGCTCCGCCAGCGGCTCCACCACTGGAAGATTTCCAGGATGGGATTCACCTGGGATGGCAGGCGCTTGACCAAAACGAGCCGATACATGGTGTTTTCCAGGGCCCGGTGAACAATCCAAACCCTAATGGTGTAAACAACTCTACTCAGGTGGGCTGCTACACGAAAGGATCATCTGCTTTTTCTACGTTGCAGGGGATTTCTCTGACCAATTTTGATTTGTCTGTTTACGGCCAGTTCAATCTGGATGTATTGAGCCCGGCAGGTGGTGGTACTGTAACGCTGATACTGAACTCTGCTACGCAGGGTAACAAGGAGGCAGAAGCAGAAATCACGACCCCTGGCCAATGGGAAACCCTGAGCTTTGATTTCTCTGCTTTCAGCGGTATTACTGATTTTGGTGAAGTGCGTGTGATTTTCAATGCCGGAACAGCCAGCACCGGTCAGATCTGGTATTTCGATAACCTGATCCAGACAGAAGTGACCATTGATCCATGCGACGGAGTAGTGGCAATTCCGAATATCATTGACGACTATGAGTGCCAGCGCAACTATACCCAAATCTTCTATGGCGCCAGCGATCTGGCAGTGGTGAACAATCCGCACCTGACCCCTGAAAACGGGTCCCTGAAAGTAGGAGAGTACAAGGATCCTTCCGGCCCGGGCACGGAATACGCTGGTATTGGTATTGAATTCCCGGCTGCTCCGGATCTGAATGTTTATAATCACCTGTCCTTGCAGGTGTGGTCGCCGAAATCAAATGTGCCATTCCTGTTTAAATTAGAAGGTTCCGGTCCGGCTGTCGAAGTGTTCGACACTCTGACGGAGGCTAATAAATGGCACAAGTTCGACATCGATTTCAGTGGCGCCATCGGTACTACCAATAACAAGTTGGTTATCTTTACCAATGTGGCTACTGCTGACGGCGGCGGCACCTATTTCTTTGATAACATCCGCTGGGCACGCGCAGGATACAATGGTTGTATCATCGACAATGAAGCTGCTCCAACTACACTGACGTTCAAGTATTTCGCTAATGGCTATCTTGAGGCTGCCGGATATCAGTTTGAAGTAATTGATAACCCGAACCCTCAAGGCATCAATACCAGCAACAAAGTAGCTAAATTCGTGAAAGCCAAGGATGCTGCTCCATTCGCAGGTATTTACTCCAATCCTGATTTGGAATCTCCAATTGACTGGAAAGGAGTTAAAACCGTGAAGGCCAAGGTACACATGGACCACATTGGCAATTTCGCGGTAAAAGTAGAAGGATCTGCCACCGGCGCTCCTGCCCTTGAAATTCCGGTAGCTAATACTCAGATCAACCAATGGGAAGAGCTGACCTTCAATTTTGCAGCCGTTCCAGACAACGCTGAATATCGTCGCCTTACCCTGTTCTTCGACCTGGGTATTGATGCAACAGGTGTTGACGTAACATCCTATTTCGATGATATCGTGATTGGTGATGGAAGTTGTACTTCTGTAAGCACATTCAGCCCGGCAAACGTAGCCACCATGCGTGTTTCTCCAAACCCAACCTCCGAATGGCTGATGGTGGAAAACATGGATGCTGTTGGTCGCCTGGAAGTGTTTGACATGTATGGCCGTCGTGTTTCTGTAGCCAATACTTCCGGTGATTCTGTTACCGATCTGAACGTATCCCAGTTCCCGGCCGGTATGTATTTATTGAATGGCTATGACCGCAATGGGGTATTGATCAGCAAGGCCAAGTTCGTAAAAAAATGAGTTTAGTTTGACTGCTTGCCGGGAAACCGGCAGCTACTGTTCCAAGTTAAAACGATGCTTCTATTCGTCGTATTCAGGCGGTGACTATTGAGTTGCCGCCTGAATTTGGACAGCCTCTCGAGTGCTATCAGTACTAAACCATTCTATGAAACTTCTTCCTTTTTTCATTTTGTTGGTTTTGCATTCAGTCGTCTTCGCACAGACGCCTATCGCAAGCATTGGGGCTGAAAATCCGCCTTTCAGTCTGGATGAAGTGCAAAAGCGACATTTTCTGTATTTCTGGGAATTAGCCCATCCTCAAACTTTCCAGGTGCCGGATCGGTATCCTACAGATGATTTTTCCAGCATCGCAGCTACCGGCTTTGGGCTTTCGGCTTATCTGGTGGGAGCGGAACGAAAATGGATCACCAGAGCTCAGGCTGCAGAACGCGTGCTGAAAACGCTGGAGTATTTAAAAAACCTGCCTCAAGGGCCTGACGCTACAGGCGTAGCCGGGTATAAAGGCTGGTTTTATCATTTTTTACAAACACAAAACGCACTTCGTTTCAAAACCGTAGAACTTTCAAGCATCGACACCGGCTTGCTTATGGCTGGCGTACTGTCGTGCATGACCTATTTTGATCAACTTAATCCAACCGAAGAGGCCATCCGCCAAACCGCCGATTACCTGTACCGCCGTATTGATTTCGGTTGGTACATGAATGATTTTCAACGCATGAGCATGGGGTGGTTCCCCGAACGCGACGGATTTCTGGCTGCGGACTGGAGGGGATATAATGAAGCTATGGTTTTGAACATCATGGCATTGGGATCTCCTACGCACCCCTTGCCGGCTGCCACCTGGGAAAAGTGGTGTGAACCTTATTACCGTGCCACCTTCAAAGGACAGGATCATGTCAATTTCGGGCCTTTGTTTGGGCATCAGTACAGTCATTGCTGGATTGACTTCAAAGGCATTCAGGATCCCTACATGAAGAAAATGGGGATCGACTATTTCGAAAATTCACGCCGTGCTACCTTGGCACAACGACAATACTGTATCGAAAATCCGGGCCACTTTAAGGGATATGGTCCAAATGTCTGGGGACTTACCGCGGGTGATGGTCCGGATACGGATATGATGCATGAGGGCAAAAAAATCTATTGTCCGGGCTACGGCGCGCGAGGGGTGGCCATTGACTATCTGGACGATGATGGAACTATTGCTCCCACGGCAGCGATCAGTTCCATGCCATTTGCCCCGGAGGTTTGTATGCCTGCCCTGGAAGAAATGTGGCGTCGCTGGCCGGTTGGTCCTTATGGGTTTTTCGATGGATATAATGAGACATTTACAGAAATTTCCCGCTCTCCTAAAGCGCAGCCAGGTTTCCCGTTCTGGGTAGATAAGGATTACCTGGGCATTGATCAAGGCCCCATTGTTTTAATGCTGGAGAATTATCGCTCCGGCTTTCTGTGGGATCTGATGAAACGCAATCCTTATATTGTTCGTGGTCTGAAACGGGCAGGGTTCACTGGTGGTTGGCTGGAAAAAGCTACTGCCGATCAGAAGGTAGATTTTTCCGCGCAGGATGCCCTGATTGCTAAACCAAATAAACAGGTACCCTTGGATCAACACGGTTTTTTCCGGCGGGCCATGTACCAGGATGAAACAGGAAATACCCTTCCTTATCAATGGATGACACCCTGGAATGCCCAGTCATCAGGCAAGTACCCCCTTGTTATTTTTTTGCATGGATCCGGCGAGCGTGGCACCCAGAACCATGAGCAAATGCGCAACGGCGTACATGCTTTCTGCGAATCATGGGAACGGGAAAAATATCCACATTATCTGTTGGTGCCGCAGTGCCCTCCGGATGTACGCTGGGGAGGCAGCAGCCAAAACTGGCAAACCCTTTATCACGAAGAACCAACCTCTTCCGGACGAATGGTGCTGGAGCTCATTGATAAAATCCTTGCCGAACATCCGGACATCGACCGGAACAGAATTTACCTAACCGGCCTGAGTATGGGCGGATTCGGGACTTTCGATCTGCTGATACGACGTCCGGATCTGTTCGCTGCCGGATTACCGGTATGCGGTGGAGGAGATCCGCGTTTTGCAGATAAAATCCGGGAAATACCATTGTGGGTATTTCATGGAGGCCTGGATGATGTAGTGCTTCCCAGGTGCTCCCGACAAATCGTTCAGGCACTGGAGAAGAATGGCGGCAAAGTGCGCTATACTGAGTTTTCCACGCTTTACCATGATATATGGAATGCAGTGTACTACAATCCGGAAGTGCTGGAATGGCTGTTTTCACAACAAAAAAAGAATCGCTGATAACCCTGAGGGTTCACTTTTTTCATTAATATGCTATCAATCAAATCTTGTATGTCGCTGACATGGATGCTCCTGGTTTTGCAGACTGGATTATGGGCACAGCGTTACCAACCGTCAACAGGTATTAATGCCCGGGTAGAGGCTTTATTGGCCAAAATGACCCTGGAGGAAAAAATTGGTCAGTTAACCCTCTATACAACGGATTGGGGCAGTACCGGTCCAACCATCCGGGAAGGGTACAAAAATGATATCCGGAGTGGTGCTTGTGGTAACCTTTTCAACAGCCATTCCACCGTGTTTGTGCGGGATTTGCAAAAAGTGGCTGTAGAAGAAACACGCTTGAAAATTCCACTCTTGTTTGGCTTTGATGTGATTCACGGGTATAAGACAATTTTCCCTATTCCACTTGGAGAAGCAGCCAGTTGGGATATGGAAGCCATAGAAAAATCGGCGCGGGTAGCTGCTACCGAGGCCAGCGCAGCCGGGTTGAACTGGACTTTCGCGCCTATGGTAGATATCAGTCGCGACCCGCGTTGGGGTAGGGTGATGGAAGGTGGTGGGGAAGATCCTTTCCTGGGCAGCCGTATTGCTGAAGCCCGGGTAAAAGGCATTCAGGGCAAAAAAATCGGGGATAATAATGCCATGCTGGCATGCGTGAAGCACTTTGCCGGATATGGCGCGGCCATGGGGGGCAGGGATTATAATACGGTGGATATGAGTGAGAAGTATTTCCGGGAGTTCTACCTCCCGCCTTATCAGGCTGCAGTAAATGCCGGTGCAGCCACGGTGATGACTTCCTTCAATGATTATGATGGTGTACCGGCCTCCGGAAATAAATTCCTGCTCGATAGCATTCTGCGCAAGGAGTGGGGTTTTGAAGGCTTTGTAGTGACGGATTACACCACCATCAATGAAATGGTATTACATGGTGTTGTGGCCAATGATCAGGAAGCAGGAGAACTCGCCCTGAAGGCCGGTGTAGACATGGATATGCAGGGTGGCATCTATCAGGGGTATTTGAAAAAATCACTAAAGGAAGGGAAGGTAACTCAGGCCCAGATTGATGAAGGCGCGCGAAGAGTACTGCGTTTGAAATTTGAACTTGGCCTGTTTGAAGATCCCTACAAATTCTGCAATGCCGAAAGAGAAAAAAACACGCTGCTTGCGCCAGCGCATCGCGCAGCCGCACGGGAAGTGGCACGCAAGTCTGTCGTGCTGCTAAAAAATGAAAATAGCGCGTTGCCGCTCCGTAAAACACAAAAAATTGCCCTGATTGGCCCATTAGCCGACAACAAAACCGAGTTGATTGGCAACTGGAACGGCGCCGGTAATTTCAATGATTGTGTGAGCCTTAAAGAGGGGCTGCAAGGGGCTAATATGCAATATGCCAAAGGTTGTGAGTTAGAAGGAACAGATAAATCCGGCTTTGCCGAAGCCCTGCGCATCGCTGCACAGTCTGAAATAGTAGTGGTGGCCGTTGGCGAGAAAGCTATGATCAGCGGAGAAGCTACCTCCCGCACACACATCAATCTGCCGGGAGTTCAGGAAGAACTTGTACTGGAACTTTGTAAAACCGGCAAACCCGTGGTAGTGGTATTGATGAATGGAAGGCCAATTGTTATTCCGGCCATTGCCGATAAAGCCACCGCTATTCTGGAAACCTGGTGGCTGGGAACGGAAACAGGGAATGCAATTGCTGATGTTTTGTGGGGTGATTACAACCCTGCAGGCAAACTACCCATGAGTTTCCCCAGATCCGAAGGCCAAATACCGGTATTCTACAACGAAAAAAGTACCGGCCGACCCTTTGATCCGAATTCCAAGTGGACCAGTAAGTACATTGATGAACCCAACAGTCCCCAATGGCCATTTGGTTACGGATTGAGCTACACTACTTTCACGTATACAAACCTGAATGCCACACCTGAAACCGCAACCACACGCGGTATTCCGGCTGGAAAACAGATCAGGATCCGTGTGAACGTTCAGGTTACCAATACAGGTAAAGTTGCCGGCGAGGAAGTTGTACAGTTGTATATCCGGGATGTAGTAGCATCAACTACCAGGCCGGTAAAAGCCCTGAAAGGTTTCCAGAAAGTGATGCTAAATCCCGGAGAAACGAAAAATATTGCCTTCAACCTGACAGCAGACGATCTGAGCTTTTATCGTCGGGATAACACCTTCGGTATGGAACCAGGGGCCTTTGATGTGATGGTTGGTGGAAATTCCAGCGATGTAAAAACCGTAAGGATAGACATTGAACGATGATCTCGAGTAAATCATCCCATCGTTCATCGTCCATCGTTCCATCGTCCATCGTT
>DLXL01000497.1:16024-20707 GCA_003448025.1 Saprospirales bacterium
CATCGTCCATCGTTCCATCGTCCATCGTTTAAAAAACAAACCTTTCATTATGAAGCAATTTTACAAAAAAATCAGTTTGCTGGCCCTGTTTATTGGCCTGCTGGCAAGCGTCGCCTGGGCACAGACCCGGATTACTGGCCGTGTGGTGGACGAATCGGTAGGTGACGCCGTAATTGGCGCTACTATTTTGGAAAAAGGTACTTCCAATGGAGCCATTACCGATTTCAATGGTAATTTCAGTCTTACAGTGAAGGACCCTAATGCTACCCTGGTGGTCAATTACACCGGTTATGTTTCTCAGGAAGTCCAACTCAATGGACGCACTACCCTGGAAGTGACCTTATCTGAAGATAATGGCATTCTGGAAGAAGTGGTCGTAGTGGGTTATGGTATCCAGCGCAAGAGCGATTTAACCGGATCGGTGGGTTCTGTGAAAGCCAAAGATCTGGAGCGTATTCCCACCGCATCACTGGAGCAAGCCTTACAGGGTAAAGTGGCCGGGGTGTACATCTCTCCAGCCAGCGGCGAACCAGGGGCCGGCGCTACCATCCGAATCCGTGGTACAGGCACCCTGAACAATGCCAGTCCGCTTTATGTGGTAGATGGTATGCTGCTGGATGATATTTCTTTCCTAAACCCGCAGGATGTGGCCAGCGTGGAGGTATTGAAAGATGCTTCCTCTACGGCGATTTACGGTAACCGTGGCGCCAACGGGGTTATTATCATCACCACCAAACGAGGTCTGACGGATACCAAAGCGTCTTTTACACTCAATTCCTATTACGGAACGCAGCAAATAGCCAAAAATCTTCCCTTGGCCAATGCATCCCAGTTTGCTGAGATGTACAATGAATTGAAAGGAAACAACTTCTATCCGGATCCGGCTGCATTGGGTACAGGCACAGACTGGCAGGATGTTGTTTTCCGGGATGCACCTATTGCGAATGTCCAGCTTGGGGTTGGTGGTCTTTGGAACAAAATCAACTATAATATTTCCGGTAACCTGTTCGATCAACAGGGCATTATGGAGGAAACCGGCTTCCGGAGGTATACCGGCCGCCTGAATGCAGAATATCCCGTTTTAAGGACTCTTCGCGTTGGTACCAACCTGGCGTACTCAACCAGTAAGAACAATACCGTAGGCGGCGGTATTCTGGGCGGAATGTACCGTATGCCGCCGGTGTATGCCGAGCGCGACAGTACAGGCGATTTCACCGATCCGACCTTCTTCGGACAATCCATTGGAAACCCTGCCGCTGATCTGTTTTATAAAAGTGATCAGTATTACCGCGTGAACCGCTGGGTAGGAACCGTATATGCCAACTGGACTTTTCTGAAGCATTTTACCCTGAAAACAAACTACGGCTTTGATCGCCGTCAGGATAATTTCTATGGTTTTGAGCCGATCTTTATGGTCTCCTCTTCTCAGTTGAATAATCTGGAGCGTACCTCCAGGGATACAGCAAAAATCCGGAACTGGCTTTGGGAAAACACCCTTGCCTACGATCGGAGTTGGGAGGATCTTCGGCTGAACGTATTGGTTGGCCAGACTGCGCAGGAATTCACCTACAACAGGCGCAGTACCATCAACAATATCCTGCAACCCAATGGAGAAGAGCGCAGCGACTGGGCCATGCTCAGTTACCTGGGCCGAGTAAATGCTACCTTTTTTGACCGGTACCTGCTTACAGCTTCCATGCGCGCCGATGGCTCCTCCCGATTTAATAAAAATAATCGCTGGGGATATTTCCCCTCTGTGGCTGCCGGCTGGAACGTTACCCAGGAGCCATTTATGCGCGGCATAAAACTGTTTGACCGCCTGAAACTACGCGCCTCCTGGGGAGTAACGGGTAACGATAAAATTCAAAACTACCCTTCCCTGGGGATCATCACACCGGAATTGTTTGGCGCATTTAACGATACCATCCAATCCGGCGCCACACTCACCAACTATGCCAATGCCGATGTGCGCTGGGAAACTACCGAACAAACCGACTTTGGTATTGAGTTCGGCTTGTTCAAGGGGAGGTTTACTGCGGAGATCGACTGGTTCCGACGCTTTACGTATGATATCCTGGGGGATTTGCCTATTCCGGATTATGTAGGTTCCGGCAGCAACCCGTTTGTAAATGCCGCGCAGGTGGAAAATGTGGGCTGGGACTTTACCCTCAACTGGCGGGAGGTCAAACCAAAGTTCACCTATAATTTTGGCGTTACCGTTTCTCCCATAGAGAATAAGGTATTGAAATTGAACGATGGTAAATCCGAGATCTTTGAAGCACGTACTGCTCAGGGCGATTTTGCCACCAGAACAGTAGTAGGTCTGCCTATTGGCGCTTTTTACGGCTATCAGGTGGCAGGCGTTTTCCAGAACCAGGAAGAAATAAACAGTTCGCCCAAATTTGGCAATGAAAAACCCGGCGATTTTCGGTTTGCCGACCTGAACGGCGATGGTATGCTTTCGGCAGATGATCGCACCTATCTGGGCAGTCCGATACCAACCCTGATTTATGGCCTGAATGCCGGATTTGAAGCGTTTGGGTTTGATTTTGCCCTGGATTTTTTCGGGGTAAAAGGCAATAAGGTGGTGAATGCAAAGGCGGTATCCCGTTTTGATACCCCCAACTGGGAAACCCTTTGGTATGAAAACCGCTGGACCGGTGAAGGCACCAGCAACGAGGTGCCAAGGGTAACCAATGGCGGACACAACTACCGGATGTCGGATTTTCTGGTGGAAGACGGCGCATTTTTCCGCCTGCGCAGTATTGCACTCGGCTACACTTTACCCAAGAACTGGATTCCAGGCATTAAAAGTGCACGATTGTATGCTACCGGAACCAATCTCTGGACCAAACAAGCTTATTCAGGATACACCCCTGAGTTTCCAAACGACAGTGTTTTCCGGGCAGGAATGGATTATCTGAACTATCCAATGGCTAAAACCATGTTGTTTGGCCTGAACGTGACTTTCTAAATCAATAAACCAAAAAATAGAGCGTATGAGCAAGCTAGTTAAATCTCTCATCGCAGCAGCCATAGTGCTGTTAGCCGTTACCGGCTGCCAAAAGGATTTCCTGGATCGCAAGCCGGAAAACAGACTCACCTTTGAAGAATTTTTCCAAACAGAAGCGCATGCCATTGAGGCTACCAATGCTGTTTATGCCCAATATCGTGATTTTGATCTGTGTGCCTTGCCCTATTTATCATGCACCGATATATTGAGCGACGATGCAGATAAAGGGTCTACCCTTAATGATGCCCCTCTGATCAGTGATATCGACAACTTTACCCTGGATGCTACCAACCCATTTGTGGCGCCGGTGTACAGAGGTCATTACAGGGCCATAGCCCGGGCCAATCTGGCTATTGAGAATATACCGAACATCGACATGGATGCCACCCTGCGGGATCGGCTGGTGGGGGAGTGCAAACTGCTGAGAGCGTACAGTTACTTCCTGCTGGTGCAGTGGTTTGGCGATTTGGCACTGATTACCAAAACCTTGCAGGGGGACGAGTATTATTCCCAAACCCGGCAGGATAGGAGCCTGGTGTATGATCAGATTGAAGCGGATCTGAAGGATGCGATCAATGTATTGCCGGAAAAAGGCGGTTATGCCTCCTCCGACAAAGGACGGGCCACCAAGGCAGCGGCACGCGGGTTGCTGGCCAAGTTGTACATGCTGAAGAAAGACTGGGCAGCGGCAGAAACCCAGTGCATGGAGATCATCAACAGCAACCAATACAGTCTGCTCACCAAATATGCCGACAACTTTTTGCCTGTTGGTGAAAACGGAGCAGAGTCGATTTTTGAAATGCAGTCTGTAGCCTTGCCAACCCAGCAGGCGGCCGGCCCGGGTTCTTCGCCCTATAACATGGTACAAGGCGTACGCGGTATTCCCAATCTGGGATGGGGATTTAACCGTCCTTCCGACAATCTCGTATCTGCCTATGAAAATGGCGATCCACGCCGGGAAGCAACCATCATTTATGTAGGAGAAATCCTGCCGGATGGATCAACACAGGTGCAGGACAACCCGGAAATCATCAACGAACGGTTTAACCAAAAGGCCTGGGTGCCTGCGCACCCTGGTTTGCAGGATAATGGTCCGGGCAATCTTCGGATTTTGCGCTACTCCGATATTTTACTGCTGGCTGCCGAGGCCAAAAACGAACTGGGCAAAGCAGGAGAAGCCCTGCCACTGCTGAATCAGGTGCGCAAACGCGCACGTGGCACCAACAACTTCATTCTGCCAGATGTAACGGTAACAGATCAAGCTATGCTGCGTGAACGAATCTATCGCGAACGTCGGGTTGAGCTGGCTATGGAACAGCATCGCTGGTTTGATCTGTTGCGTTGGGGCAGGGCAGCGCAGGTGATGACCGCTGCCGGAAAAACAAACTTTGTTCCAGGCAAACATGAGCTATTGCCCATTCCACAAACAGAAGTAGACCTGACCAGCGGCCGTATTGTGCAGAATCCGATGTACTAGACGGTGGACGGCTTACGGTGGACGGCTTACGGTAGACGGCCTACGGTGGACGGCTTACGGTAGACGGTTTTGCCCCGGTGTGGTACCTGTTCCTGTAAAAAGGAGGAGTACGGCACCGGGGCTTATTTGTGAGGGGGTAATGGGTGGTAAAAATTACGAACGATCTGCAGCGTTCATGGATTGAATGTGACCC
>DLXL01000388.1:0-4880 GCA_003448025.1 Saprospirales bacterium
TTTTTACTTTTGTTCTTTGTTTTTCTTGTGTTTTTTTGGGGTTTTTGGGGTTTTATGGGGTTTATGGGGTTTATGTTTACATGCTGGGGCGACCCTCGTGGTCGCCCTTCGGGTTTATGGTGGCAAGAAGGGGCGACCCTGGTGGTCGCCTTTGGGTTTATGTATCCCGGAATGATATTCCGGGAACCAGACTTAAAACCTTAAGCGAGTGCAAAAATGAGTTTTTTTATGGGTTTGGCATATACAAACCTTGATAACCGTCTTTCTTGACATAAAATTAATGCAGGCAATATCAAATGGGGGCTTTGAGGGTAAGGAAACCGAACCATCTCATTGAGTATCCCGGGATACATTCCGGGGTACTTACACCCACGCTCTGGTCATTTCCCGCTTTCCGGGAGGTCCCGGCAATCTTTCTGTTATAAATCCAGCCCTGCGAAGTCTGCGGCGAAATTCCCCCTGGGCACAATAGGTTACCAGCCCTCCACCGGGATGTAATGCCTGTGCAAGTTTTGCAAATATGGGCTCTTCCCACAATTCAGGTTGCGATTGGGGCGCAAATGCATCAAAAAAAATGACATCGTATTTCCGGTCTGGCACAAATTGCTGTAAAGGAATCGTTGTTTTCTCCAGAGTCATATGATCTGACAATATCTGAGATTGATTCCAGGGAAGCTCGTGAAGAAGTAAAAACGCTGCTGCACGATCATCAACCTGCAACATCGCTGGATAATTCAGGGCTGCAGCCTGTTCCAGGGAAATCGGGTCTGTTTCAAGACTTTGATATTGCAATTTCCACCCCTGCTTTTCAGCTTCCAGCCAGCTCATAAACACATTTAATCCGGTGCCAAATCCAACCTCCAGCACAGACATTCCGTCCTTCCATTGGGATTTCCAATGCAAACCCATTTGGATGAATACATGCCCGGATTCCGTTATGGCTCCATGTCGGGAATGATATGGAACACCATAGACCTCCGATACAATGGTATGCGATCCATCCGCAGATTCAATAATGGGCATATGACAATCCTGTTAAATGTGGACAAAAGTGGGGATTCATCACAAAACTTAAAAACTAAGGCCGTTGTTCATCGTGCAACCTATATTCTGTACCCTACCTTCGCCCTTTCATTATGGAAGATTTTAAAATCAATCTCGACCGCGACCTGGTCTTTTTCGATGTGGAAACCACCGGTTTGAATGTTATACGCGACCGTATTGTTCAAATTGCATTGGTTAAACTTCGTAAAAACGGTCAACCAACCGAAGAATTGTCTATGCTCATCAATCCGGGCATTCCCATTTCTGAAGAATCCATGGCTATTCACGGCATTACACCGAAAGAACTGGCGAACAAACCAACTTTTGCTCAGGTAGCACAAAAGATCATGGACTTCATAGGCAATGCAGACCTTGGCGGTTACAATTCCAACCGGTTTGATGTTCCCATGCTGATGGAAGAATTTGCCCGGGTGGGTATGGAACTTGACATTTCCAAACGAAGGCTTATTGATGCCCAACGCATCTTTTACAAAATGGAACCGCGCACCCTCAAGGCTGCTTACCGGTTGTATTGCCAAAAAGAACTGGAAGATGCACATGATGCGCTGGCAGATGTACGCGCTACCGTAGAAGTATTTAAAGGGCAGATCAAAGCCTACGAAGGAAAAGACCTGCTGGATGAAGAGGGTAAAATAGTGCCTGCGCCTATTCAAAACAATATCCAGGCTATTCACGAATTTACCAACGATCTCAACTATATCGATGCAACCCAAAAACTGAGGGTCCAGATGGATGGCACTGTAGTATTCAACTTTGGAAAATATGTGGGTGAATCAGTTAAAATTGTCCTGACCCGTGAACGGCATTATGCCGGCTGGATCCTGGAAAAAGAATTTTCATCGCAGGTAAAACAGTACATCCGCCAGGTGTTGAAAGAAATCAGCTAATTGAATGTTGAATCAATCCATGCGCTCCATCATTTTTGCGTCCGTGTTATCCATCCTGCTGGCTTCCTGCTTTGAACCCCGAGAAGCCTGTCTGGACATTGCCGCCACCAACTTTGATGCCTCGGCAGACAAAGATTGCTGCTGTATTTATCCCAAGTTAACCCTGACCGTGAATCAGGTGTACGACACGTTGTTGTACAAAAGCGATTCTTTATATCTCACAGACCAGGGGCAGATTTTCCGACTTAAAAACGTTGCTTTTTACCTCTCTGATTTTGAATTAACCCAATTGGGAACACCTTTTACTGTTTCCGACACGCTGACTTTACTGACCAGGGAAGGAACCGATACCAGCGCACAATTATTTGCCAACGATTTTTTGCTCATCCGACGCAGTCCGGTAACCTACACCGTTGGCACTTTCCGCCAGGACGGGAACTTTGAAACCGTAAAGTTCAGATTTGGATTATCAGATGATGCACAAAAAACTATCCCGGCAAAAACACCTGCCAATCATCCGCTTGGTCTTCAACCCGACGGGCTCTGGCAAGGTTACGATGAAGGATATGTTTGGTTACAGGCAGTTGTGGTCCGGGATGAAATGAATACTACCCCTGCGGATACCCTTCGGTTTACGAAGGCCGATTTAGGACAGGTGGCACTCAACTTTAACGGAACCTTTGTACATCCGACAGGTTATGACTTCCCGTTGATCCTAACGGTGGATTACAAAAAGTTGTTTGACGGAGTAAATTGGTCGCAGGGTGACATTTCATCATGGAAAAGTCAAATTGTTTCGAACATAGGCGCATCCTTTTCCGTTTCTCAGTAACTTTGAACCACACAACTGTGAACAAATAGAACCAATACTTCACCACCAAATTATGAAAAACCTCAGCGTTTTTGTCGCCATATTTTCCCTCGTTTCTCTTCTTGGATGCCAGGATGCAGAGGATCTTCCTTCCACTGATTTCACCATCAACTTTAAAGCAACCTATGGTGGAGAAACCCTGGAAAAGAATAAGGACTACATCTTTGGCAGCTACCCCATTTTCTTTGAAGGTTGCAGACTGTATCTTTCCGATATCCGCCTGGTGAATGCGGAAAGAGAGGTGATTATCTCGGAGATTGAATACCTGGACTTTACACCGGAAAATGCCGCCTCTGCCACTCCAGCTATCCTCTTTAAAAACGTACCGGAGGGAGATTACACCTCCGTTAGTATCGGATATGGCGTCAAACCACAATTGAACGCAAAGCGCCCCTCCAATTTTCCGGCCGGTTCTCCATTGAGCATTGAGATTGACTATTGGGCAGGCTGGAAAAGCTACATCTTTTCCGTCTTGGATGGAAAGGCAGATCCTGACAACAATGGCACAAAAAACCTCTCCTTCTCTTACCATTGCGGGTCAGATGCCGTGTATAAAATTTTTGAGTTCAATGTGCCTATCAAAGTGAAGGCCGGACAATTTACGACCGCAGACATTGCTTTTGATATGAAGGAGTTTTTGACGAATGATGATGGCAGTTTGTACGATATGGTTGCCAATCCGGCTACCTCCAACGATGCTACTAATGTTGTGGTGGCACAGGCACTCACAGCCCACTGGGGAAGGGCTACTACCATCACCCAATAGTCCTGAATCATGAAACATTTTCTGCAAAAAAATGCGATTATCCTGGTGAGTGGCCTCCTGATTGCTTTCATGGCCATGGAGGCTTGTCGTCCGCAGGATCCGGATCCTGTAACAGGCGACCTGGAACAGATTCCATATAATCCGCAGTCCTACACGATCCCAAAACCTTCTTTTTTCCCAGAGATACCGATCCCGGCCGACAATCCCAATACGGTAGACGGAGTACAACTGGGCAGAAGATTGTTTTACGATCCCATCCTTTCTGCCGACAGCACCATGTCCTGCTCCTCCTGTCATTTACCGGAGGGCAGTTTTACGGACAATAAAAAAGTATCAACCGGCATTGACGGCATTGCAGGAAAACGCAATTCCATGTCGCTCCTGAATATTGCGTATGTAACAGATGGCTTTTTCTGGGACGGGCGCGCACCTACGCTTGAAGCACAGGCGCTTGCACCGGTAGAAGACCCCATTGAATTACATAACGACTGGGGAACCGTAGTGGCTAAACTCAAAGCACATCCCACCTACCCAAGTCTCTTCCGGAAAGCGTTTGGGATAAAAGACCGTTCTGAAATCACCAAAGAACTGGCTGCCAAAGCCATTGCACAGTTTGAGCGAATTCTCATCAGCAGTGGCACTTCCAAGTTTGATCGTTTTGTGGAAGGAGATGTAGATGCCTTTGATGATGAAGAAATTGACGGCAAACTCATGTTTTTTGATGAAGGAGCGCAATATAACCTCCCTGATGCACAGTGTTTTCATTGTCATGGAGGCGTTACCCTCACTGGAGGCAAGTTTTTCAACAACGGCCTGGATAGTGTGGGCAATCTGAATGAATTCAAGGATTTAGGCCGCTTTCTGGTTACCGGTCTAGAGTTCGATAAAGGAAAATTCAGGGCAACTACGGTTCGGAATATTGCACTAACCGCCCCATATATGCACGACGGCCGTTTTGAAACCCTGGAAGAAGTGATTGAACAGTATCACGACAATGGGTTTGGCGTAGCGAATGAAGGTGCATTTTTGAATCAAATTGGGTTCCCCGTTGGGAATGGAACCTATACCGGTTTGACAGAATACCAGAAAAAAGCACTCGTGAAATTCCTGCATACCCTCACCGATACCACATTTATCAAGAATCCGGATATCCAGAATCCATTCTGAGGAGTTACCTGGGGGGTAGGGGGGGCGGGCCAGGGAGGGGGGGTATTTTTTTTAGAGAAAAGAGGGGGGGGGGGGGGGGGGGGGGGGGGGGGGGGGGGGGAGGAGGGGAGGCGGGGGGGGGGGG
>DLXL01000388.1:5013-8492 GCA_003448025.1 Saprospirales bacterium
CCGCGCCTCTGCGGTAAAAAAACCCTCCCTCCTCACCTCCGCGCCTCTGCGGTGCCCCCTCACCCACCAGGTCTGCCTATTTACTTAAATGTATAACTTTGGCCTGCTTTTAGCTGTAATCCTCCCGCCAAGTTTTCTCTCAAATCCCGTTTATTATGCGAAACCGACTTACCCTTCTGGCATTATTAGCAGTATGGACCTGTCAGGCACAAATCAGCGAAGGTGGGCTCCCACCAAGCTTTGAGCCGGCATACCAGGCTATTCTGGCCGGTAAAATGCCATTGCCCAAAGCACTTCCGGTGGTGGATGCCGGGAAAGCGTTGAAAGAAGATAGCCAAACCCCTGGTCAAAATCGTTTTGCTGCACCGGTTACCACCAACTTTTCGCTCCAAAATGCTGGTGTTTGGCATACGTTACCGAACGGGGATCGGGTGTGGATGTGTGCGGTGAAGTCTTCAGGCGCGCTGGGATTAACACTGATTTTTGATGAATTCCGGCTGCCTCCCGGTGCGCGCCTCTATGCATATGGGGCAAACGAACAGATCTATGGAGCCTATACCTCCCAAAGTTGTATTCCTTCAGGCAAATTTCTGATTGGGGTAATAGCCGGCGAAACAGCCTATCTCGAACTTTTGGAACCCGCATCCGTATCCGGCCAAAGCAAGATAAGCAGCCACCGGGTGGATGTGGCTTATGATAAAAATGCCCTGCATGGAGCTGAAGATTTCGGCGACGGGTTACCCTGCAATGTAAATATTAATTGCCCCACCGGAACAGGTTGGCAGACCGAGAAGAAAGGCATCGCTCGTATTCTGATGGTTTTTTCCAATGGTGAAGGATGGTGCAGTGGATCTTTGATCGCCAATACCTCCAATACTTATGAGCCCTATTTCCTGACGGCCCACCATTGTCAATTAATAGGCAACAATCCTGACTTTGATCTTTGGCGTTTTGATTTCGATTATGAGTCGGTGAACTGCAATAACCCTGTATTGGAGCCGGTTCCGCGTTCCGTGTTAGGTAGTGAACGGGTTTCTTTTCGGAATGAAACTGATTTCATGTTGCTGAAAATCAATCCTATTCCGGTTAATTATGATGTGTATTTCAACGGATGGAACCGCGATAATAACCAGACTACCATAGCTCCCAATACCGTGTACATTCACCACCCGGCTGGCGATATCAAAAAAATATCGGTGGATACCCAACAAGCCATTATTCAAACCGGCACACTGAACTGGGGCGGCATTTTTGGCATTAGTCCGGCCAATAGCCATTGGAAAACGGTAACGGATATTGGCGTATTTCAACCGGGATCTTCCGGCAGTCCATTATTGGATACCAACAAACGGATCATGGGCCAATTGCATGGAGGCAGCACAGCTATGGGAGATCCCTGCAAGGTAACTGGCGCCTATTTTGGCCGCTTTAACCTATCCTGGAACCAGGGGAACACCCCTGATGCGCGCCTGAAAGAATGGCTGGACCCTACCAACACGGGCGCTATAACCCAGAATGGATATCAGCGTCCGGTTATACAAGGCTTTAATATATCCGGAAATGTGCAAACACATTGGGGTACTCCTATGGAGGGCATTCGGGTAGAATTGTCCGGAGCGGCATCAGCATTTGTTTTTACTGCGTCATTGGGCAATTACGTTTTTCAGAATGTTCCGGCAGGAGGAACCTATGCTATAAAGCCGATACACAACATCAATGTGCTAAATGGCGTAACCACTTATGATCTGGTTCTGACCTCCAAGCATATTCTGGGCCTGGAGTCGCTTGGCTCACCATGGAAAGTTATTGCAGCTGATGTAAACCAAAGCGGGTCGGTTACTACTTTCGACATGGTAGAAACCCGCAAGCTGATTCTGGGTATCACCACCGAGTTCCCAGCCAATACTTCCTGGCGTTTCTTTCCTGCATTCGTCAATTTTCCAAATGCCAACGATCCATTTTCAGGTGGTTTGCCGCCCGATAATATTTCTATCATTAACTTGCAGGCTCACTACCCAAATGCCAGTTTCAAAGGTTTGAAAGTGGCAGACGTGAACAACTCAGCAATAGGAAATTGAATTTATTCACTCACTCACATACCCATGGTCCATACCGCGAAAGAGCGCTTCTTACACTACGTAACCATCGATACCCAAAGCGATCCGAATAGCCCTACCTGTCCGAGCACCGAAAAACAAAAAAATCTTGGTAAAGTCCTCGTGCAGGAATTGCTCCAGATGGGCATTGCTGATGCACATCTGGATGAGCACGGATATGTTTACGCCACGATCCCGGCCACAACCGACAAAAAAGTACCGGTTATCTGTTTTTGCTCACATATGGATACCTCCCCGGATTGTTCCGGAGAAAACGTCAAACCAATAATCCATTCCAATTACAAGGGACAGGATCTGGTTTTGCCCGACGATAAGTCCGTAGTCATCCGAATGAAAGATCATCCTGATTTAAAGGATCAAATTGGGAACGACATCATCACAGCGAGCGGCGCCACACTTCTCGGTGCAGACAACAAAGCCGGCGTTGCTGCCATTATGAGCGCAGCAAACATTTTGATAACCGATAAGAAGATCAAACACGGCAAAATCCGCATTCTTTTTACGCCTGATGAAGAGATTGGTCGTGGCGTAGATAAAGTGGACATGAAAAAACTGGGCGCCAAATACGGGTATACCATAGACGGCGAAACCGCAGGAAGCATCGAAAACGAAACATTTAGTGCAGATGGCGCTGTGATTACCGTGTACGGCGTTTCAGCACACCCTGGTTTTGCCAAAGGCAAAATGGAAAATGCCCTAAAAATTGCTTCCCGGATTGTAGCTAAGTTCCCCGACAAATTGAGCCCGGAACATACCGAAGGACGCGAAGGATTTATCCACCCGGTACATATTGAAGGTAACCTGGAAAAGGCCACCATCAAGCTGATCATCCGCGATTTTACGGAGGCCGGACTAAAACGCCACGCCAAAACGATCCAAAAAATCGTAGATGGCGCCCTCAAGCCCTTTCCCAACAGCCGCGCAGAAGTGAAAATCAGCGAGCAATACCGGAATATGGGCAAAGTGTTGAAACGCCATCCACAAGTGGTAGCCAACGCTCTGGAGGCTCTCAAGCGTGCCGGTTTCCCTAACCCTATACAAAGCAGTATCCGGGGCGGTACAGATGGGTCCCGACTTTCTTTCATGGGACTTCCCTGCCCCAACCTTTTTGCCGGCGAACATGCTTTCCACTCTAAACAAGAATGGGTTTCTGTACAGGATATGGACAAAGCTGCCGAGACGATAGTGCATCTGGCTCAAGTGTGGGAAGAGCGTTCTTGATACTGATATTTTTCTGTATATTTATGGCCTAAAGGTTACTCCCCTCCGTAACTTTCAGGCCTTTTTGCGTCATAAATGCAACACCCATAAACGCCATGAACCCGAATGGCGACCACAAGGGTCGCCCCTACATGAACCTCA
>DLXL01000110.1:0-2972 GCA_003448025.1 Saprospirales bacterium
AGTGAGACTCTCAGTTTAAGTGCCTCCGCGCCTCTGCGGTAACAGCCTCTCTCAAAAAACTCCAATCTCCATTCGGTATCCCACGCCATGAACCGCCACAATCTGCACCGTTTCATCTGACTTCAACAGTTTGCGCAGGCGGGAAACAAACATATCCACGCTCCTTCCTACCAGGACGCCTTCATCAGCCCAAACCTGATCTAAAATAGTGTTGCGCTCCAGTACCTGATTGGGATGTTGAACAAACAAATGCAGCAATTTTGCTTCTCTATAAGTTAAATGGTGTTTTTCCTGACCACATTCCAGGCGTTGATTGCTTACATCAAGCCGGGATTGCCCGAAGGTTAACCAGGCAACTCCACTGGTATGGGTGTCCGGGTATGCCGGTTTTTCAGATTGGATGGCGGGTTGCCAACGTTTTAAACCCAGCCAATAAAGAACGGAAGCTAAAAGTGCACTAATAATCCAACCTGCAAGGGGCAAGGCTTGACGGGGTTTAGAGGGCGCCAGGAAAGATACCTGAAGGTTATTGCATAAGGCATCCATTTCTCTGGCCTGACAGGGTACACTTTGGTCTGGCGCAATATCCGCTTGATTGTAGCCCAGTAGTATGGTATTGTCTGTGCAACTCACCACGGATACATCGTATGGGATGGATATCTGATGTTGTTTCAGGGAGGCCTCGAGCAGCGCCGGTAACCGGGTGTAGTCAAAATTGCGTTCCAGCCTGATGAGCCAGGTATATAAAGCGGTTTGCTCTACCGGCGGGATCCGGCTGGTACTGTCGCCGGCTGCCTGTAACAACAAGTGGGCCGTTCTGCGCAAAGCCAGGTTCACCTTGTCGGGTGGAGGTGCGCCCGGACTTGGCGTTTCCGTGCCGGAAACACGCCAAACAAACTGCATGAGCAGAAAACTCAGTACCAACAATACTGAAAACAGGCCGATATGTTTCAGCAATATGCCTTTCATGCGGGGAAAACCTGGTATTTTA
Organism: Saprospirales bacterium; assembly: GCA_003448025.1. Classification (GTDB taxonomy): domain Bacteria; phylum Bacteroidota; class Bacteroidia; order Chitinophagales; family Saprospiraceae; genus M3007. The sequence goes on from DLXL01000110.1 coordinate 992, forward strand.
CAGGTTTATGCAAAGGTAACCGCAACAACCGATGGTGCTATGCCTCTGGGGCTAAAACGATGTAACGGAAATGTAAAAGTGTGTTATAGCTTCTATTTCGTGCCTAAAACGACGTCCGTGGAGGCGAAAGCCTCCATTTGGGCGAGTTCTGTTTTGACCCAACTGTTCCATTTAGTTTGCTGAGAAGGGTCTTTGTATACCTCTGCATCGTATTCATCCTGTTTGAGCAACAGCTCTTTGCGGATTTCGGCCATAAGTATCTCATATTTTGCACGGTACTGGTTGTAGTTGATGGCCTGCTCAGAAATGGCTTTTCTGAATTTTCGGGCATAGATTTCAGCAATATCGAAGTGCAATTGCTCATGCTGCAGCACTTGCGTATCGTTTTGTGATTTCTTAAAATAAGAATCATCACACACAAAACGGGCTTCTATACTCAGGGTGGTTTTGCCGGCTAATGTGTAACTCTTTATATCAGAATGAATCTTGTAAAAGGTTACTGCCTGAAACGGCCTGTTTTCTGTATTCCCTCTGAAATTTTCGATTTTTAAGGGCCTGTTAGGGTGCCAGAGGATGGTTTTTTCAAATTGTGCAGCATTGTCGATGTGGTACACTTTGCCCCGAATCTGGTGGCAACTGGAACTGAGACCAGGTTTTTTGTGCCTTGTAAGTACAAAACAGTTGCCACCCAGTTTTCTGGATTTTTCGGCTGCCAGCTGAACCACCGTTTCAAAATCGCAATCCACGGTAAAACCGGCGTCCCGGATGATGATATCGCCCAGGAAAACCTTGTTTTGCAGGAGGTTGCTGTCGGGAAGCAAGGCAAAAGCTTCATAGGGTTCAACCGTTGGATATTTGTTGAATGATGGACTTTTGGTAAGCTCCATTTGAGGTGCGCAAGCGCTGAACAGCAGTGCTAGAAAGAGTAGTTTTTTCATGTGTAAACCAGTGTTTATTCCTCAGAATTTTACAGGAAGTCTGTCAAAAAGTAGCGAATCGGGTCTTGAACAGACCATTGGGTTTTAGATAAATATAGCTTCGTTCGGCGTCAATAATCCAGTTAAACCGCTTCAAAACATCACTGCCCAGCACGCTGATGGATTGTTGCCCGATGGCGCCTTCAAAAAAGCCAACCGGCAGGTCTTTGAGTGTGAAATCGCCCACAAGAAAACCTGGCAAGGTGCCTTTTTTAGTGGTTATTACATGGCCATATGCATCGGAAAGCTTCTTTTCGCCGGTAATGGGGATCCGATGTCCAAGTTGATGCCTCTTGACAAAGTCATCATCGAGCAAAATGGTGCCGCCATATCCCGTATGGATCAAAAAAGTGTGTGCAACGCTGTCTGAGCCTATCACACAAATGGCGCGCAGGAACAACATGTCGTCTTGCACCTCCAGCTTGAATTTCTGGTATTTTTTCGTGTTTTTAGGCAATTTGCTGCGGGTTTTAAGTTGTTTTCGATCAAAATCTACCATGATAACCTGCCCTTCAAATAATTGTAATCCGGCCTTCCCATCTGTTTCCTGACCGGAATGTTGGTTTTTCCAAATGGTAAGATCGTTCAGCAACAAGTTACCCACACGCAATTGATTGTGTTTACTAAAATCGGCGGTATTGGCATTGGCGCCCCAACTTTGTACACTATCTGCCTGTCCGTTAAAGCGCAGGCTTTTCATCCGCCGGGCGGCTTCTTCCGTGATCGTAACATCAGAAGCGGCAGTATGCAGCATCAGCAGAACCGTATCTTGCTGGTTCAACCAGACAGGAATAACCAGATTGTTGTAGGCGGTAAGCCGAAAAGGAATGGTTTGGGCAGGATTGTTTTGCCCATAGGTGGCTGTGAATCCAGCGCATAATACCGTGGCTCCAAGCAGGATTCTCCATAGGATTTGCATAGTAGTTGTTTGTGTTTGTACGTTGAGTCGGTTGTTTTACAGGCGATTTTTACGGCAGATTGGTGGAGTCGTGGAGGGATTTAGG
>DLXL01000110.1:3191-4484 GCA_003448025.1 Saprospirales bacterium
AGTGAGACTCTCAGTTTAAGTGCCGCCGCGTCTCTGCCGTAAAAAAACTCCTTTTCCCCCTCATCAATCCACTTTAAACGCATCCAAAACGGGCAATGCCTTGTGGTTAAAATCAAACAAAGCCTGATTTTCCCAGGGGGAGGCTTCTGTTGCCTGATCCCCTTTCCAGGCAATGAGTTCTCCGCCCCAATAACAAAACCCAAGCCCGCGTGACAGTTCATCAGTCATTATGGTATTGATCTTTTGAATAAACTTCTTTTGCCCGTCCGGTGATGCCGTATACTGTGGCAAAATGAGCTGGTCTTCCTGCCCTACAATGTTGTTGGTCCAATCAGCCCACTGCAGGGTAAAAGGGTAGGCTGTTTCTGCCAGAATAATATCCTTTTGCTGTGCCTGACTAATATTGTTCAATACCGTTTTTACTTCGGAAAGGTCCTTCCCATGCCATACCGGATAGTAGGAAATGCCCATCAGGTCGTAGTCCAGTCCTTTTACCTGTGTAAAAAACCAATGGGAGTTGCTTAATCCGGCAAAGTGGATCATGATTTCAGTGTTGGGCGCTGTTTGCCGTACTGCTTCAATGCCAGCCGTCATTAAGCTTCGAAATTGAGTGTAATTGGAACTAATGTTACCTTCCGGGAACAACAATCCGGCGTTGATTTCATTGCCTATTTGTACTATATCCGGCTGAAGCTCCGTCATCACCATTCCGGTGTAGGTTTTTACACTATCCACCAAAGCGCCGAAGGGAATGCCGGCCCATTTCGCAGGTTTTTGCTGCTTTCCCGGATCTGCCCAGGTATCTGAGTAATGCAGGGTTATCCAGGTTTTTAATCCCGCATTTTTGATCCGATGGGAAAAGGTTTTGACCTCCTGCAAGCCGGAGTGTTCGTTGGCAGGGTTAACCCACAGGCGCAGTCGAATGGTGTTTACACCACTGTTTTTCAATTGTGTCAGCACATCCTGTGGAAAACCACTGGCGGTAAAATACTGCGCGCCACTCTGCTCAATTTCCGGCAATCCAGACAAGTCTACTGCTGAAACAGGCTCCCTGGGTGTTTCCGGTGGGGTAGGGGTCGGAGATTCTGCTTTGGAACAGGAGAAAAGCAGGGAAAGGAAAAACAAGACACAGAATCGATACATAGCAAGTGACATTACTTGAAAACGAATGTAAGCGCATGTTGCAGATCCAATCAATAATTTTTCCATCGGCCAACTGCCTCAAAAAAAATACAGTCAATCAAAGATACCAGCAACGCCCCCAAATGACCCCCCAATGACCCCTAAATGACC
>DLXL01000371.1:0-840 GCA_003448025.1 Saprospirales bacterium
TTTTAGAATTAAATTTCGAAAATTTTTACTTTTAATCACTATCCTTTCTGCTTCTTTGGCGCCGAATGTAAAATCAACTGCACAGGGACTTGAGTGTTCTGTGGATATTCCTCACCAGATTTTTGAGAAGATCCTTGAAAAGCAAGTTTTAATTGAAGCCTTTGCCGCAAATCTTGAGAATCCTGAAAGCCTTCAAAGCTTAAATTTTCTCGCCGTACCTGTTAGATTCACAAATATTGCGGGTCCTGGCGGCGGAACTATCATGAACAATGGCGATGCTGATGCTGCAATTTTGACGCTAAATAATGCTTTTGCCAATTCTGGGATCGTGTTTACACGTTGTGGAGATGTCAATGAAATTTGGGACGATCGAATCAAAGCCAGCGAAGAAGCTGATAAATTCATCACAAGTTTTGGATATGCCTCCGGCACAGTTGAAGTGTATATTAAACCTGTTGAGTTAAATGGCCCTTTACCATATGCCGTACTACCTGATCAGGCTTATTTAGATGCCAACCCCAATTGGAATGGCATAGGACAGTTCTTGCATACCAATTTTATTAAACTTCGAGGCACAGGAGATCTTGGGCCAACTCTTGTGCACGAAATGGGACACCATTTTGGTTTATTGCATACGTTTATGACAGGCGCTAATTACAGTGCTCCTCCTGCAATCAACGCCAATGATCATCCCTATGCCGTTTTAAACGGTAATGGACAAATTATACCAACCTGGTGGGGACGGGAATTGGTAATTAGGCTGAACGATGTTACAGGTACAAAAGATTTTCCCCAAACAAATTTTAAATAGGCCGGAGATTTAATAGAAGATACACCTGC
>DLXL01000371.1:958-6163 GCA_003448025.1 Saprospirales bacterium
TTGTTCGTATTTGAATCCATCCGCTTTTCCCGGATGCCCTATCATTGGGCAAAACCCGGCCCCTGGATGTGATTTCAACAATGCCTTGACTTACCTTGATTATAACGGAGATCCAATAAACCCTGCGCCCAATGGGCTTTCACTTGGAAGGAATTTTATGTCCTATTGGCGGATCGAATGCCTAAATCACTTTACCCAGGAACAACATACAAGGGCCCTATTCTATTACCAAAACCATCGCGCTCCAAGTTACAAGCTTGACAGATGTGGCACTTTCACCGACAAAGTAGAGTTGGAAGGCACCGCCACAGGTCTGCATAATGTCAGCCTACGGTTAAGGCACAACACTACAGAGAAATGTAATGTTACCAGTGGCCGTTTTGGACATTACAGTGGATTAGCCCATCAGGATAATCTTAATGTACATGCATACCACAATGGTAAAAGGAGTACGCTTGAGTTCCCAAATGATCCCTTGAAAGTACACTATGATCATACTCGCTGCGAGTGGCTGCGTGGAGTAACTGTAGACGACCTTGTGGCCATACGCGATCATGTCATAGCTGTGACGCCATTGCCCACCGGATACAGAATTATAGCAGCTGATGCGAACAAAGACAATATGGTCACAACAAATGATATACTGACACTTCGGAGACTGATCTTGGACATATATCATGACTTTTTACCTAATCAAGAACAGCCCTGGCGGTTCATACCTGAATTCGTGCCCCAGGATTTTCAAGCTCCCTTCAACCTGAACCCATTTGCGCTTTTGGGAGGAGCCTATTTAGAGCAGGGATCGCCCTATGTACTTCCGGTGGATGGTAAAAGGGGCTTTGACGGGATGAAAATTGGAGATGTGAACTTTTCCTGGTTGAACGATCAAAATTGTCCTAACGAATTTTCGGAGCCTGGTGGTGGTGGAGCAACATTAGCCGTCCCTGCCCTATCGTTATCCCAAAACGAGGTGGCAGCATTAACGGTTAAATTAACAAACCCTCAGGAGTTATCCTCATTCCAATTTGCACTAAAACTTCCAGCTGATCAATTGGAGGTGTTGGAAGTACAAACAAACACGCTTCCAGACTATTCCATAGAGGATAATTTTGGACTGAATTTGCAGAATCCTGATGCACTCACTACACTCTGGTTCAAAAACACATCTGGCACCTTTATGATGCCCGGCAATAGTCCACTTTTTACCGTTATTGTAAAAGCAAAATCTTCCATTTCTAACTTGCAGGAATTAATTTCCCTTTTCCCTGAGATAACTCCAGACCGCTTTTATCAATCTGCCGGCACGCAAACGGTTCAAGTTGTACCATTGGCCATTACGGTTGGCCCTGAAACAGGAAACCGTTCTGAAAAGGATACCGAAAGAGTAAATAGCCCGCACTATATACAGTGTACGCCCAATCCTTTCTCTGATGCCTGCACCGTTACCATAAATCATATTGGCGAACGCGAAGAAACGGTTTTAACTGTTACAGACTTGAACGGGGCATTAGTACTGCAACAATCACTTCTGATCTTTGAAGGCGAGAATAATTACGAAGTCAGTACTTTCAAAACGTTACCAAATGGCACATACATTGTTTCTGCCAAATTAAACAATCAACTCCTTACCACAAGGATCATTAAAAATTGATATGCCATTAATTGGGCATCCCGGATAACTTTCGGGATGCCCAAAATTTAACTATCCATGAAAAGTTCTTCGCTTTTATTACTGGTTCTAATCCAGATATTCTATGATTCTTCCATCTCAATCGCTCAAGAAATACACCCCAATTGGGCTCGCCATGATACTACGGATGTAGACGGTCTATATGGAGCTCCTTTCGTGCATACGGATACTGATGGTAATATTGTGGTGTGCAGCAATGACTTCAACCCTGGCCCTTTGCTTTCTATGCTCACAACCAAATATACTGCTGATGGCCAGGTGCTTTGGCAGCAAAAATTTGACTTGGAGGGCCAGGATGATCCAAGAACATCACTTTGTGACCAACAAAATGCCGTGTACGTTGCCGGGAATACCGGGCAGAACAGTATCATGGGAGCCGTGCCGGGTATGGTGCTGCTCAAGTATGCCGCCAACGGCAATCTGGAATGGTCGTACAGGTACGAAGGCCCTGCCATAGGTCAGAATTATGTGACCAGGATATTGTTTGATGCAGATCAAAATGTAGTGGTGTTCGGTAACTACAGCAATATAGCGCTGGTTAAAACCGGACTCTTTGCCGTTAAGCTGTCGCCAGACGGGCAGGTGCTATGGTCGGCCAGCCATGTGGATACTGAATTTGGCTTTGTGGGCGTGGGAGCGCGATGGATGAACGACCGCTGGGTGTTTTGGGGCAGAAACTCGGGCGCTACTGATACACGGTACTTAGCCTGGCAATTGACCGATGAGGGCCAAACCATAACAGCCGCCCAAACGGGCCTTAACCCGGCTCATTCCCCGGAGGCGGTGCAAATCGGGAATGACGGTAGCCTCTATGTAAGCACCTGGATTAAATATCAAGTGCTAAAATTTGGTCTTGATGGTCAAAAACTTTGGGAATATGATAAACCCAACAATCAGCCACTACCGCAAGGCGTGAAGGCCAGAGTCAATGTCATAGGTACTGATAGTGTCGGGAATGTATTCGTTTATGGCTTTTTCCGCCAAATTGAGGGTGCTCAATTACTCAGCACAAAAATAAACCCGCAAGGGTCTCTGGAATGGGAGCACACTACCATGTTGAATGGCAATCGTGTTCTGCCAAGTAACCTGACCTGGCTGAACGACAGTACTATGTTGGTTGCCTCAACTGTCAGTACCGTTGCGGACAGCAATTTCTACGAATTTGCTTTTTTGTTGTATAACCAAAATGGTTTTTTAGGCGCCGGATACTCTGATCTCCAAGGAAGGCGAAATGCCCCTAAAAACATGGCAATTGCCAATGAGTCGCTATATGTTGCCGGAATAGCCGATAAGTCAACATTTACGGATCCTCGCCGGCAGATTCTTTGCAAATATGATCTGAATGACTTGTATGGTTTGGTGAGCACTTCGGAAAAAACGACACTGCCCCTGATATATTGGCCAAACCCGGCTTCAGATTGGGTAAAGCTTTACCTGCCACAAGGAGTCAACATGAGCACAAGTTGCTTACTGGAACTGCGAGATGCCACAGGCCGTCTTGTGTATGTGCAAAAAACCGCCGGAGGAGATACTGAGATCGAGTTTCCATTAGAAAACCTGCCCACTGGATTCTACCTCCTCACCCTTACTACTGGTGATGGGGGCGTGTATGTTGGGAAGGTGATTAAGCATTGATAATTCGGGATTTAGATTTTGGGCTACAAGCGGCTAATTTTATTTTATATGTCGTTATCCCGATTAATTGAGACCCCGAACAAGCTCTTACTGATAGCCAAGCTCAGCGCCACACACATCAAGCCATTCAAACCCCTCAAACCCCTCAAACCCATCAAACCCTTCAAACTCTTCAAACCCATCAAACATCTTCCCGGAATACCATTCCGGGATACACGGCGGCTAAACCCGCCGGTACGTTAGCCCCCTTCCACAAACACCTGCTACCCTTCCGACATCAATCGGCGCTTTTATGGTTGTAATTCTGAAATAAATGGAAGATAATTATCCTTGTTGATCGATTCAAACCTTGCTTCCGGGTAGGATTCAATCCAAATGGATGGTGGCTTAATGCTTGATTTTGACCATTTTAATTCAAATCCATATAACCCACCGTCCCTTTCTTCCACAAAATCGATCTCCTTTTGGTCATAGGTGCGCCAAAAGTAATTATTGGAAAAAATTTTTGTGTAGTGCTGCTTTTTAAGCCTTTCCATGATCAGGTAATTTTCCCATAACGCTCCTACATCATTACGCAGATTCAATTCATTAAAGTTATTTATGATGGCATTTCGGATGCCGTTATCCCAGAAATAATATTTCGATCCTTTAGAAATTTCCTTCCTCAAATTCTTTGAATAACCTCCTAAACGTTTAATCACAAAAACCTTTTCTAACAAATCAAGATATTTTTCTATTGTACGTGTGTTCATTCCTACAGCCCTGCTCAGCTCAAGTACCGAAACAATATTCCCAACCTGAAAAGCTAAAAGTGTCAGGATTTCAATTATTTTTTTTGACTTTCGAATTTCTTCAAATACCAGCAAGTCTTTGTACAAGTAACCATTTACTATCTGGTTGAGTAATTCTCTCTTATCTGATTTCCCAACAGAAGTGATTACTTCCGGATAGCTGCCATAAATGAGTCGCTGCGGCAATAATTCTGCTGTTTGAAAGGGAGCTTCAGTTGCTGATAGCTCAAGCTGAGAAATTGGATATAATTCAAACTCCCATTTTCGGCCTACCAAAGGCTCCCCCGTTTGATTCGATAAATCAAATGAAGAAGAACCTGTTGCCAAAATCCTAAGGTTCGGAATATGGTCTATGGCTAGTTTTAGGTTCAAGCCTATGTTTAATACATGCTGTGCTTCGTCTACTACAAGAAGAGGATACTTTCCAATATTTTGCCGAAGTGTTTCGATACTTTGGCTTCCCAGCCATCCCTGTACAAAACGGTCTTCTCCGGAAACGAATAAATAGGAAGACGTCTCTTTGGCAAGTATATCCTTCAACAGAGTTGTTTTGCCTACCTGCCGGGGGCCTAACAGAATCACCACTTTCCCGGGAGTTAACCTTTGCTCAATCTGTTCCTGAATAATTCTTTTAATTTTCATATCTCAATACATAAAATTAAGCGTAAAATTATGTATTATCTTTTAGGCAAAAAAATAATCTCCGTTTTTTTACACCAATGGAATCTCAACCAAGCCCAGGTTAGATTCAAATTGTGTCCACACACATGCCTGCTGCCCCTCATACATCAGCAACACCTGGAAATCGCCCGGCTCGAAGCGGTTTTCCTGATCAAGCAGATGTGGGTCAAAACCAATGGAGAAGGCCAGAAAACGCGCTTTGTGGGAGGCTTCTGGGTAAAGTGAGGCGATAAGGTCAGTTTTGGCATCCGGGTCAAGCTCAGGCAGCAAAAGCGGTTTGGGGCGCGATTTGTGCTGGGTACAATAGTCCAGTTCAATGAGTTGAGTAAGGAAGGTATCCTCCGGGAAATGCTGCTGCACGTACGAAAGCAATCGTTCGTAAGCATTGGCCTGGGTATACCGGTGAAA
>DLXL01000371.1:6373-6786 GCA_003448025.1 Saprospirales bacterium
ACATATTTCAGGGTTCGGATGGCGCGAGGCTTGTTCCAGTATATTTCAAGTGCGTGTTCCACCAGTCGGATGCGGTCAAGTTCTGCCCGGGAGAGGTAGTTGCTTTCTATGACCTCATAGGGCGGTTCAGGATCAAACACAAACCCGTGTTGTTCGTATTTTTCCCGCACCGGCGTTCCTTTGAGGAATTTCAGGAATCCGAGTTGCAGTTCAGGTGCAAATAGCTTGAACACCTCTGTGAAGCCATGCCGGATATCCGGCAGTGTTTCCAGCGGCAGCCCCACGATGAGGTCGAGGTGCATTTCCACCTTGTGCTGCAGGGCCTGGATGATGCCTTTGGTTTTTTCGAAATTCTGTTTGCGGCTTACTTCCAGATTCACCTGTGCGTTCACGGATTGTATGCCAATCTCAAA
>DLXL01000171.1:0-321 GCA_003448025.1 Saprospirales bacterium
AATATTTAAAAATGAACAATACGAATTATGGCGTTCATCAGCCAGGCCAATGAACCATTAAACGGGTGTTACTTTTCTAAACAATTGAGGATTAGCGTGTTACCGGAATATTACAGTCCGGAAAAAGCAAAAAACTATTCGCTGCCGGATTACATTTTTAAGCATGGCTGCTCAAAATTTAATGCAAGATAGGGTGGCGGTGGCAAAAATCAAAGAGAAACCCGTAAATTTAACATTACAGTTGCGCAGGAGTGTCCTTTGCAAAAGGGATTGTGGTTGACTGGCTTGTGTAGGTCCCGAGTACTCGGGATGACAACCCAC
>DLXL01000171.1:464-5227 GCA_003448025.1 Saprospirales bacterium
GGATGACAACCCACGTTATTTTAACTGCACACGCAATCCCATTGGAGCCGCCCGAAAAAACTTGACAAAATTGGAGTAAAAACCCTCCACTCAAAAGTTAAAGAAAAACTGTTTTAAATTGATCCATTTGGTTCTTTTTAGGCTTTATTTCCAAGATAGTTCTTTGACAAGGTTGCAAATTGAGTAAATTCAATTCAAACTCTACAGGAGTCAAACCATTTAAAGAAGAGTGAGGTTTGTTAAGGTTGTAAGTCTGTTTGACGAACTGTTCATGTTTTTTGAGTTGAGAGAATGAGTTGAGGTTTAAATCGAAGAGGATATGGTTTTTTAGGGTATCATTGAAAGCTTCAGCAAAAGCATTTTCGTAGCAGTTTTCGGCCATACTTGATTGGATATTCAGGCTACGAAGGGTGTTTATAAACTGATTTTCAATGAATTGCTTTCCACCATCAGAATGGAAAATGAGTTTTTGGTAGCATTTGAGTTTTCGATAATTAGCAGCTTGAGCTAAAACCGTATTTGCTGTTTCAAAAGCGCGCATGGAGTTAGAAAAACTTAAGCCTAACAACAAACGGCTGTAGATATCAATCAAGGTGGTTGCATATCCGATTAGCGTTCCATTTTTGCCAAAGATGTAGCAGATATCGCTTACCCAAACGGTATTGATGTCGGAGATTTTCAATCCTTCCACCAGGTTAGGATAGCAAAAATCTCCATGAACAGTTGTTTTGGGTATAAAGCGCTTAGTTTCGATTCTCAGTCCATTCTTAAGGCACAAAGATTCAAAACGGTGCTTTCCCCATCCTTTCAGTTCGGCATTGAGCTGAGGGTGCTTGTTCCGAATGTAAGTATATACCACTCTGGCACTGGAACCGGGCAAATACTGGGCTCTTACCTGCTTTGCAATAGAGATTACGCGGTCTTGAGTTGTAGCTTTAGAGGGGCAATTTTTGCGAATTCTCCACTGATGAAAAGCCTGTCTACTAATACCAGAAACCTCGAATAAGGCTTCCATTTTTAGTGATTTTTTGGTTTTTTGTTTTTGCAAAGAGGCGATTGCGGCACATCGAAATTTTTTTTTAGATCCAAGTTCAAGGAAGAGTCGGCTTGCTCAATAATGGCTTCCAGGTACATACTTTTGGCCTGTTCTCTGCCAAGTAGAGCATATACACGTTCCAATTCTTCGGATACTTGTTTCAATCGTAGGCTTTCACTTTCATGCTCCACGACTTGCCGTAGCTGCTTTTGATAAAACTTAGAGTACTTCGCAATCCACTTGAAAATCACGGATTGAGAAACTTTATACCTCCTTGATGCTTCTGCTTTGGAAAGGCCATTTTCGATTTCTTCTACGATGGCTCTCCGTGCAGATTCCGAAAAGTAACGGCTTTCTCGCTGAGAAATAGAGGCACCCTGAGGCTTGCTCGATTGCAACTTTTTCATACCCAAAATTACTTGTTTTTGTGAGTAGAGTATGAACTCCTTTTTGTCAAGTATTTTAGGGCTTAAGTTCATCGTCAATCGTTCATCGTCCATCGTCCATCGTTCACCGTCCATCGTTCTTCACCACCTTTCCCGTCTGCGTCACTTCTCCATTCCAGCGCAGTTGCCAGACGTATAACCCGGAAGGCAGATCCTGCGCCGGAATTTGGTTGTCAAAATCAGTTAGGCGCGCAGTTTTGACCACACGCCCATAGAGATCGTAAAGTACGAACTCCGGCGAAACCCCCACCAAGGCCGGGAGCTGTACGCTGAGGGTGGAGCCGAAAGGATTGGGCCACACGCGCGCATGCGGGAGCGCAGGCAGTGTGTGTACGCCCGTGGCGCCTACCTGCACCTGCCGGCAAAAAGTATCTGCCGCATAGGCATTGCTCACCACAAGGCACACCTCATAGACGCCGCCCTGTGCGTAGGTATGCACCGGATTGGCATCCTGGCTCGTTTGTCCATCGCCGAAAGTCCAGTGCCAGGAAGTGGGTTCATAAGAGGATACATCTGTAAAGGTTACCTGTTGCGGATTCAGGGTATCTTCCAGATCATACCGAAAGAGCGCTACCGGAAGGTTATTGATTCCCAGCGTATCGCAGGAGGAGCCGTCTATAGGGCCAAGACGGTAGTGGGGGTAGTATAGGTTGGCACTGAAGCAAGTTCCTGGCAATTGGATTGCGTATTGCTGAAAACCACACTCTAATCCTTGGCGATTTGGGAAATTCATAACATGCATTAATGAACTGCCACCTCCCCAATAATACAATTTACCATTGGGGCCATGTTGAATATAGCCAAATGCCGCAGGTAAGAAAAAAGAATCCACTTTACCATTCCATCTAGCAATAACCGTTTTAGACTGTATGATGTTCAAAGCATTTAACTCATATTGACTCAAAACCATACTATTTGAATCGATTGTATATAAAAATTTACTATCTGGAGAAAATGTTGCACAAAAATTAGATTGATTTTCTTTTTCTATCAGTTCAGGATTTGAAAGTAATCCAGTACACCGATCAAAATTATACAACACTTCGCCTTTTCTACAGGATTTAATAAGATACCACTCTCCGTTAGGAGAAAATTCTGACCAGCCACAATACCAATATCCATCAACTGTTCCGTTTATAAATTCCTGAATCCAGGGACCTTCCAAACCAGAGGGTGTTAATAACCAGCGATAAAAACGCTCTTCCTGATTATCAGGCAATATAATCCACCAATCCCGTCCATTAGCATGTTTGTTAGCTGTTGGCTCCTGAAAGCAGCCTGATATCAGCAGATCTTCCTTCAAAAGCACTTTTCCAGCTCCCTGATCTGCTGTCATATCAATTATATGCATAAAGACTCTATTAGCTTCACATGGTTGTGGAGGCAAAGGATCCCCTTGGCTCAAACTAAAGATGATGTATTCATTTGAAGAAAACCCAGGGATTGTTACACCACTGCCATGAGAGAAGTTTTGATACCCCCATTTATTACAAAAATAATCTGCTGTCAATAATGTATCTCCGCCTTCTATAATTTGATGATTAGCATTGCGGATATTGCATCCATTAGTATAAAAAACTGGATTACCTTCTATATCAGATATAACTGTCAACGAACGCGAGAATTTATATTCGATATTATTTAAATGAATTTCAGGGTTTAAATCTTCATTAAAATCAATATAAAAATTATTGTAATTTCCATGCATCCATACATAGTCATGTTTTTGAGCAACAATCCAAAAAGGCGTACAAAGAGCCGCTAAGAGAATGAGTGATTTCATAACCACAGATAAATTATTCAAATAAACAATATTATACATTACCGACACGTCAAACCAAGGTGGTTTCCTTCATCAGCTCACCTGTTAAATCTCTTGCAAGATAAGCGGTTAGCCGGAAAAACAAACATTAAATGTACGGCAGGCGCCCAAAAGCTGTTGGCGTAAACATGCCTACAAGTCCGTTCTGACTGCGCCAGACCCTTCGCTACGCTCAGGGTGACAAGGCATCGTCCATGTGTACGCTAACCGTCCATCGTTCATAGCCAGGCTTGTGTAGGTCCCGATTCCCGGGATGACAACCCACGTTGTTTTAACTGCACACGCAATCCCATCGTCCCATCGTTCATCGTCCCATCGTTCATCGTTCATCGTCCCACCGTCTACTTTTTGGGTTCCTCGAGCGGCTTCACAAAATACACAATTCGCGTGAGCCATTTGGACGTATCAGGCTCCAGGGTAGGATCGGTGAGATATTCTTCCAGAATCGGAGGTATTTGTTGAAGCTTTCTTTCTGCCATATACTCGTCCATCGCCATATGCGCTTCAGCAGTTTTGCCAAAATCTCCCAGGAAATCGATGATGATGGCATTTCCACCTGTTTTAATGACCTCCACGCCGGGGGCGGGCTTCATTTGTTTGTCAATACCAAAGGCCACGGCCATGTTGGTGTTCATTAAAACAGTATCATACGTCCAGAACATCCCGGTAAGCATGGAGTCAGGTTTGGCGCCGGCTTTACCTGCTGCTTCCAGCACCAGCGGTGTTTTTTCTGCAATAAACTGTGGAATGTTTTGAAATGCAACGGTATCGCGAAAGGCAACATACCAGGCTTCCTCCCGTTCTACTGCTTTTACCCTAAAACCGCGGTATTCTTTTGGATTGAGTGCTTCGCAATACTTTTTTAAATGCGCCAATCCGTTTTCATAGTCTTTACCCACATACATATTCAAATCGGTAAACATGCCACCGGCACGCATCAAAAAGGGTAAATGGAGATCCATGCCCCAGGTAATGCTTGTTTTGATGGAATCTCCATCCAGAATGAAATACACCGGCGAAGGCTCCAGGCCGAAGTCCACCTCGTAGTCAACCCGGACAGGTGTGGAAGTGATCAGTTTTTGATACCCCTTTCCTACGTTTTCATGCTGGCTTTCCCAACGATAAACGGCGCCTGGCTCACCATCGGTTCCTTCAATACTGATCTTCATATTGGGATCCATAAAATGCCAGGGCGACCAATTGGTAAAGTTTTTAAACAAACGAATCTGCTCATAAACCGTAGCTTTTGGCGCATATATATCCAGGCTGCGTTCCACCCGGTATGATTTTTTGGCAAGCAGGCAAAGCAGTAACCAGAGTATGGCAATACCGACAAGGGTTAGAAAAAGGTATTTCAGTAATTTCACGTTGTGGATACACGACGTTGGCGCAAATTTAAAACAAAATATTTAGTTGTTAGTGTTTTAGTGTTTTGGTGTTTGAGTGTGGGAGTGTTTGA
>DLXL01000171.1:5497-6190 GCA_003448025.1 Saprospirales bacterium
AACACTAAAACACCCAAACACTAAAACAACTCCAACTGCTCACCAGCCGGCAACAGTTGAAAGGTGCGCCGGTGCCAGGGGGAAATACCGTGTTGCCGGATCGCGTCACGGTGGGATTCAGTAGGGTAACCTTTATTTTGTTGCCATTGGTAGGCTGGATATTCTAAATGCAGACGTTCCATAGCCTCATCCCGGTGTGTTTTGGCCAGTATTGAAGCAGCAGCAATGGATGCATATTTCCCATCGCCCTTTACCACGCACAAGTGCGGGATGGTACCATACTTGTAAAATCTGTTGCCATCCACCAGAATGCTTTCCGGTCGTATGGGCAGTCCGTCCAGTGCGCGGTGCATGGCCAGAAAAGAAGCTTTTAAAATATTAATCCGGTCAATCTCCGCTGCGCTTACTGATGCAACCATCCAGGCCAGACTCTCTTTTTCCACAACCTCGCGCAATACCATACGCTGCGATTCCGTGAGTTGTTTGGAATCATTCAGCAACGGATGGTAAAAATCCGGTGGCAATATCACCGCAGCCGCATAAACCGGCCCGGCCAAACAGCCCCGTCCGGCTTCATCGCAGCCAGCTTCCAAAACCCCCTCCTGAAAATAAGGTAATAATGCCATAGGGCAAAGGTAGTGTTTGGGTTTGGGAGTGTTGGAGTGTGGAAGTGTTTGAGTGTGGGAGTGTTTG
>DLXL01000171.1:6430-7634 GCA_003448025.1 Saprospirales bacterium
GCCAACTCAAACACTCAAACACTCAAACACCAAAACACCCAAACACTAAAAATAATCCGCGTCAAAATGACCATTCTGATTTTTTGGCCTGCTTTTTGTCTAAGCTATTCCGTCTTTTTAATCCGACCGTTGTAAGAACGGATTTCCCGTATAACAAGCTACTAATCCACGGCTTGATTTCTGACATCAACCAATTGTTTTTACCCATGAATGTTTGCATACGCAACACATTTATAAGTCTTTGGCTTCTTTTTGGGGCTGCATCATTGACAGCGCAGGGTGTAACGTTTTACTTCCCGCACATTAATAATGCTTCCCCGGGCTCCAATAAACTTATGCCCTTGCGCGTCGTTAACTTCGACAGCGTCGTTTCCGTTCAACTGGTGGTTCGCTGGAACCCTGCAGTACTCAAATATGTGAGTATCGATCAGTTGAATCTGCCCGGCCTCAACGGCGCCGATTTCAATATCAATAATGCACTGGACAGCGGCTACATACGGATGGCTTGGGAGGCTCCTTCTTCTCTGCCGCCTGGCACTTCCGTTCCTGACAGCTCAGCTATTTTCCGTTTGCGCTTCAATATCATTGGTCCGGATACCAGCAGCTCCCCTGTATGGATTACGGAACTGCTCAATTTCCCGATCACCAATCTGGAAGTGGTTAAGGTAAAGCCGGATACGAGCAATGTAGCCTATGAGGTAGACGATTGCATCTTGCAAACCGGTTTTGTCGCGGTTGGATATACCGTTTCCGCCAATGAACCACAGGCCAACACACTGCCCGTAACGCTGGCGCCTAACCCTTTTTTGGTATCCGCTCAATTTGATTATTTTTTGGAGGAAACATCTGATGTTCAAATAGTTATATCTGATGTAAATGGAAAAATTGTATCTCAGGATCAATTTTTTCGACTCCCGCCGGGCCAACATGGCATGGTAATTGAAAAAGACAGGTTAGGTGCGCCGGGCATTTATGCCCTCAGCATCCGGGCCGGTCGGAAGATCGCAACACGTACCCTCGTGGTATTTTAATATTCAAGACATCTAATCATTTTTTGCAGGGTAAAGATCTAAGATCAACGACTGTCAACCGTCTACCGTAGGCCGTCCACCGTCCGCCGTAGGCCGTCCACCGTAGGCCGTCTACCGTCCGCCGTCAATTACACAAACAACGCCCGCTTCAGCTCTTCCACCTTCCCGATGGT
>DLXL01000384.1:0-779 GCA_003448025.1 Saprospirales bacterium
ACTATAAAGCCTCGAATCTTTCTGCTTTTTTGTGCCTGACGCTTACGGCCCACGAGATAGGGCACCAACTGGACGCCGATCATACCTGGACCAGCTGCGGCCCCTCGAACAATGGTCAGTTCGGTACCAATGAATATGGGTCAGGCACTACCATTATGTCGTACTCCGGTTTATGTGGGGTAGATAATATTGTGCCCACCGGCGATCGGGATTACTTCGGGGTGTATTCCCAGATTCAAATGACCAACCACATATTGGCCAGAACCTGTTACAAAACTCTGGAAACCGGGAATCATATTCCTGTTTCCACCATCCCTGCAGGCGGTTTTTATATTCCGGTTTCTACCCCTTTTGAGCTTGTTGGCTCCGCTACAGACGCCGATGGAGACCAGCTGACTTATTCCTGGGAACAAACAAACATCCGGAATGTAGATTTTACTTCTTCTACGATTTCCATTCAAACCCCGCCAACGCCGGCAGATGGCAATGTGCCTATTGCCCGGATTTTTAATCCAACACCCTCACCACGACGTACCATCCCGCAACTTCCGGATCTCTTATCCAATACATCTACCGTATACGAGCGGCTCCCAACCTATTCCCGTAACATCAAATACCGAATGTATGTACGGGATAATCACCCTGGCGCAGGAGGAACCACACATCAGGAGCTGAGTTTTGAGGTAGACGGTGAGGCAGGCCCATTTTTAGTTACGGCGCCCAATACCTGCGTAACCTGGCAGGCGGGAAGCAGCCAAACCATTACCTGGGATGTAGCC
>DLXL01000384.1:917-4814 GCA_003448025.1 Saprospirales bacterium
AACCATTACCTGGGATGTAGCCAACACGACCAACAATTTGGTAAACTGTCAGGAGGTAAAAATCAGCCTTTCCATAGACGGAGGTTATACTTATCCCTATGTGCTGGCAGCGAATACACCCAATGACGGCTCCGAAACCATCAACCTCCCGGCCGGTATTTGCTCCAACAAATCCAGGATCAAAGTAGAGGCAGTAGGCAATATCTTCTTCGATATCTCCAACGAGAACTTCAGCATTGAAGAAAATGGCGGGTCTGTGGTGAAATCAGTTGCGCTGCAATTAGACAATCCCGGAGAACGCGTACAGGTGCAAAATGCGTCGCTTGGTAATTTTGGAACCGGCAATTTTACCATGGAAATGTGGATCAAAACCACGAATCAGAATGCGGCACTGATCAGCAAAAGAGGCATTTGTAATTGCGATAACTTCTGGAACCTTTTTCTGGATCAGGGCAGGCTGATTGTGGAGTTTTCTACTTCCGGCAACTGCGATAATTATTTTTATTACATGACCAATGACAACACATTGGGCAATGGAAACTGGCGGCACCTGGCTCTGGTGCGGCAAAACGGGATTCTATCTGTGTATATAGACGGCCTATTGCATAGCGCGCTGGGTTCTTCTCAAAACTTTGATAATCAGACGCCAATCAATATTGGCAACAATATCTGCGGCCAGAATTTTACAGGCAATATGGATGAAATCCGCATCTGGAGTATTGCCCGTTCGGCAGCAGAAATCAACGCGAACAAAAACTGTAGCCTGACCGGCAATGAACCTGGATTGCTGGCATACTACGATATCCTGGTACAGGATTGTGGCGGATGTTCGGAAAATGCTTTTCAATATACGGATAAAACGCCCAATG
This sequence comes from Saprospirales bacterium, assembly GCA_003448025.1. GTDB lineage: Bacteria > Bacteroidota > Bacteroidia > Chitinophagales > Saprospiraceae > M3007. The sequence goes on from DLXL01000384.1 coordinate 1,787, forward strand.
CCAATCATGGCATCCTGCAAAATGGCGCCGGCTTCAGCCTTTCTACCGCAGATATTGGTCAATGTTCCGGTTGCCCCTACGGCAGTTTTACGATAGATCAAACTCCGGTTGCACAATCTGTTTTTGTTGGCGACACCGCTACATTCTTCCTGAGCGCAACGGGCGATAACTTGTCCTATCAGTGGTACCAGAGCCTCAATGGCGGCCAAACATTTACAGAAATTAATGGCGCTACGGCGCCGGTTTATAGGGTTAAAGCTGTGGCTTCGCAAAGCGGCAGACTGTTTACCTGTTATGTTTCCAACGGTTGTGCATTGGAACAAACGGCGCCGGTTTCGCTTACACTTTTTTGCGGCACACCGGCTTTGAGCAGCATCACAGGTCCGGCGGAGCCTTGTATTGACAATTACTTCACTTATTTTGTAACGCCCAATCCGGATATAGCCACCTGGAGCTGGACTGCTCCCGCAGACTGGCAGGTAAGCGTTTCAGGCAACATGATTTTTGTCAAAACAGGTCAGCTTGCAGGGAATATCAGTGTACTTGGAACGGATTTTTGTGGCCAAATAACGCCTGTTCAAACCCTTGCTGTGTCGCCGGTATTAGTGGGCATAACGGCTCAACCTGTTTCTCTGAGCGTATTGCAGGATCAGCCCGCGACTTTCAACGTGGCGGTATCCGGCGGATTAAATACCACTTACCAATGGCAGGAAAGCACCAATGGAGGCGTTTCGTTTGCAAACATTGCAGGCGCCAATGCGGATACTTACAGCTTGCCTGCTGCCTTACTGGATCATGATGGCCGCTTATTCCGTTGTATCTGCACAAACAATTGCCTGGTGGATACCACAGAGGTAGCTGCCCTGGAAGTAACCTGTACCAGCTCTGCGCCAGCTATGCCTGCAGATATAGCCGGCGGATTGGCTATTTGTCAGGATGCATCCGTTTATTATTCCATTACCCCCGTACCGGGCGCCGACAGTTATCAGTGGGTTCTGCCGCAGGGTTGGACCGGCACATCTACCGGCCTCGAAATCCTGGCAACGGCCGGGAGCACAGGAGGCGCTATACGGGTGCGGGCTGTGAATGGATGCGGCATTTCAGAAGAGCAAATCCTTCCGGTATCTGTCAAATCAGACCCGTGCAGAAGAGCCATACATTTTGATGGCGACGATGATTACCTGGCCATTGCACAAAATGGACAATCGCTGAAAGGAGAACTGACCATTTCATTCTGGGTCAGGCCGGATATCATTGCTGCCGATCAAACGCTGTTGTACAATGGCCATGAGTTTACGGTATTATTGAGCTACGGCAGAATCCGTTACAAACATTCCGACGATTGCTGCGGGTATGATAACCTGGTGTCTTTGGATTGTTCCAGAATAATCCTGCCGGGCGTCTGGACGCATGTCAGCATTGTTCGTTCGGCCGCCAATCGCACGGTTGATTTTTACATCAACGGGCAGTGGATAGAACAAAAAACCTACGAGTCGTACCAGGCGCCGCCAGGCGAGCATAACGGCGACCTGATCCTGGGCGCAGGTAAAAATGGGGAATGGTTGCCCTATAAAGGCGCCCTGGATGAAATTAAACTCTGGAATGTAACCACCGGCGCTGAAAACCTGTTGCAGGAGGTGTTGTGCGAGCCTTTGGGCGACGAGCCGGGTTTAATGGCCTATTATTCCTTTGAATTCGGTCAGCCTTATGGAGATAATCAGAGCATCCAGGTCTTTTCCAATGCCGCTGCGGCTTATGGAGAGGCTCAGGTAAGAAATTTGGCCATGAAAGGTGTTGCATCCAATGTAGTATCCGGCGATCAGCCGGCTATTGGGTTTATGGACGAAGATGCCGACGGGTACGGCGGAGCGGCAGTAGGTTGTGGATTTGAAGGCGCCATCGTAACCAATGCATTGGATTGCGACGATAACAATGCGGCGGTTAATCCCGGCGTATTGGATTTGTGTAACGGAGTGGACGATGATTGTAATGGCCTGATTGATGATCTGCAATACACCTTTACAGGCAGTGGATTACCAACGACCATTGGAGACATTGGCACATTTACCTCAACCCGTGTGGTGAATATTCCAATCACAGAAATCGTGGATATAAACGTGCTCCGACTCAATATTACCCATACTTGGACGGCCGATCTGGTGGTTGTATTGAGAAGTCCGAATGGCACAGAAGTGCAATTGCTTCAGGGATTGTGCGGAGACAAGGACGACATATTGCTGAACTTTGACGACGACGCGGTCGCTGATTACGGACAAATACCTTGCCCGGCAACCGACAATGGCTGGTATAAGCCGCAATTCCCCCTTGCTGCCTTTAACGGAGAAAATCCGAACGGCACCTGGACCTTGACGGTCACCGATGTTGAAGCGCCGGATGCCGGTACCCTGAACGACTGGGCCATTGACTTTCCTGTGCCATCTTCCGCCTGGTATTCGGATGCAGATGGTGATGGATTTGGTAATCCGGCCCTGGTGACGCAGTCCCCGTGCAGCTTGCCCGGGTATGTAGCGAACAACCTGGATTGCGACGATACCAATGCCGCCATCAACCCCACTGCTGAGGAGGTGTTGAACGGACTGGACGACGATTGCGACAGCATGATCGACGACAGCATTTCGGTTGGAACGCTGGAACGGTTGGGAGCTACGGGATTTGCGCTTATACCTAACCCGGCCGACAAGTATTTGGATTTGATTCTTTCTGGTGAAAAAAATGCCGTTAGCAGTGTAGTTTTGATCAACCAGGCCGGACAGGTGGTATTAAGCCAACAGGTAACGATTGCTCCTGGCGGGCAAGTTCGGTTGGGCATTGACCAATTGCCGCAGGGGATGTATTATGTGAGGCTTATCAGAGAACATGGCGTTTCCGGCGGGGAGGCATTTGTGATTCAGCGGGGGTAGGGACGATGGGATGATGAACGATGGGACGATGAACGATGAACGCTGGGACGCTGAACGATGAGCGAAGGGATTGAGAGGGTATTTCTGGAAAAGTGAGGTTTAGGAGA
>DLXL01000551.1 GCA_003448025.1 Saprospirales bacterium
TGGCAATGGCCTCGACCAGGCCATCCTGCTCCCGATTCGGTTTGGCGGCCGGCTGATCAGGTTGGGGGAAGACAACGGCGTCATACTCATCAAGGGAAAGGAAGGCGTGACTAACGACGAGCTCAAAGACGAGGTTATTGCCAATTTCAGGCCTGTGCGTAAGGTAAAGCCCGGGGCGGAAAACAATTTTTCCGTGGTGCAGTCCAGCGCGATTACCGGTATAATTGAAAACATCACCGGCTTTTTCAACTGGGTGGGAATCCTGATCGGGATATTCTCCATTCTGGTGGGGGCATTTTCCATTGCCAACATCATGTTTGTGTCGGTAAGGGAGCGCACCAACATTATCGGTATTCAGAAGTCACTGGGGGCCCGAAACAGTTTTATTCTGGGCCAGTTTCTCTTTGAGTCTGCGGTGCTCAGCCTTATTGGCGGAGCGTTCGGACTGCTGCTGGTTTACCTGGTATTTCTCCTGCTCGGGTCCTTTGTCGATTTTGACTTTATTCTTCCCCTGAAGCGCATCTTGCTGGGGCTGCTGATAGCGGGCGCTGTGGGGCTGCTTTCGGGAATCATTCCGGCCATGGTAGCGGCGCGTATGAATCCTGTGGATGCGATCCGGTCGAAATAAGGCTGCCTGCGGCGGTCAGGATCAGAAGCGGATGGTCACCCCTACGGTATAGGTGTATTTGTCGGTAGCGGAGGTGCGGGTTTCAAACCGCAGTTCCTGGTCGTTGACCAACGCGATGGTGTTGCCGTCTACATACGTGGCTTCGCTGCCGCGCAGGCTTTCAAACCGGCCGTTGATGCTGATGCCGTCAACCAGTTCGAGTGCCAGGCCCGCAGCCCATCCGGCGGTTACACCCACATCGCGCTGGTGCACGTCGCGCACGGGGGTGGCTTGGTAAGCGGGGTCGTTCATGGAAATACGGGTGGTGGTGGAGTAGGTTTCGACGCCGGCGACCAACTCAGCATAGGGCTGGATCAGTCCGGCAAATGGGCGAAAGCGCAGCATGCTGGTGTAACGGTAGTTGTTGCTGCCCAACCGCATTCTTCCCTGGCTGACGATTTCGTCGCCCATAAAGTCGAAGACGCCGGTGCCCACCATAACCTGTTCGTTTTTGGCGCCCATGGAGTTCCAGGCGGCACCGAGACCGATCTCAATGGGTGAGCGGGCAATCGGGAAGTGGAATTGACCTGCGAATCCGGCGGGGTATCCTTCGAAGGTTTCTGCGAATTGACCGACCGGCTGCATGACCTGAACACCGAAGTTAAGGGACGGTCTTCTCGGGTTGCGCACATTGCGTTGTGCGACCGCGGTAATGCATAGGAGCAGGGCGAGGAGGCTGAGGCAGTGCTTTTTCATGGCGTTAGCTTGTAAAGTCAAAAGTAATTGCCAATTAACATGCCAACCACAGGCCCGCAGGGGGTTTATTCGGGCATGCGACAACCCGGCGTGTGGCGCGCGGGGTTGTATGCACCGGGCGGTTAGCCTTCCTGGCCGTGGCAGTTCTTATACTTTTTCCCGGATCCGCAGGGGCAGGGTTCGTTGCGGCCCACGCGGGCTTCCGTGCGCACCGGCTCCACCTTCTGGGGCGGGCCCTGGGGCATGGGGGCTTGTCGGGCGAGCGCAGCGCGTTGTGCAATATTCTGTGAATCGGCCTTTTGGGTGGCTATGCGTGAAGTGTCTGCTGCGCGGGGGGCCTGCGCCTGACGAACCTGGGCGGCCTGCTGCTGCGGAAGTTGTGCGCGCAGCAGGAAGCTGGCGATTTCGCCATTGACTTTGCTCACCATGTTTCTGAAGAGTTCATAGCTCTCGAGCTTGTAAATGAGCAGCGGATCTTTCTGTTCGTGGGAGGCAAACTGTACATTGCTGCGCAGGTCGTCCATGGCGCGCAGGTGCTCTTTCCAGTTGTTGTCGATAATGGCCAGGGTGATGCCGCGTTCGAGCTGGTTGAGCACCTCGATGCCCTGAGAGGAATAGGCCTGCTCGAGGTTTACGCCGACCTGAAGCGATTTGCGGCCGTCACTGAAGGGTACGGCGATGTGCTGGAAGCCCTGGGTGTTGTTTTCAAATACCTGTTTGATGACGGGAAAGGCCTCCTGTGTGATCTGGGTCGCACGCACTTTGTAGCGGGCTGCTACGGCGCGGTACAGTTGCAGCGTAAGCTCGTCTTCCTTGTCCTTGACGAATGCGTCTTGATTGAAGGGCGGTTCGATATGGAACTGCCGCACGACATCCAGTTCGAAGGCGGGGAAATCTTTGTTGGCATGGTGCGCAGCCACGGTGGTTGAGGCCAGATCGAAGAACATGTTGTCGAGGTCGAGTTTCAGCCGTTCGCCGAAGAGGGCGTGACGGCGGCGCTTGTAAATGACCTCGCGCTGGGCGTTCATCACATTGTCATATTCCAGCAGGCGCTTGCGGATTCCGAAGTTGTTTTCTTCTACCTTTTTCTGGGCGCGTTCGATGCTGGAGGTAATCAGGGAGTTTTGAATGACCTCGCCTTCCTTGATGCCGAGGCGGTCCATCATGCGTGCGATGCGGTCGCTTCCGAACAGGCGCATAAGGTCGTCTTCCAGCGAAACATAAAACTGTGAAGACCCCGGATCTCCCTGACGGCCGGCACGTCCTCTGAGCTGGCGGTCAACTCGGCGCGAGTCGTGGCGTTCGGTGCCGATGATGGCCAGTCCACCGGCTTCTTTCACGCCCGGACCGAGTTTGATGTCGGTGCCGCGGCCCGCCATGTTGGTGGCGATGGTGACTGTGCCGGCCCGACCGGCGAGCGAAACGATTTCTGCTTCGCGCTGGTGGAGTTTGGCATTGAGTACCTGGTGCTCGATGTTGCGCAGGCGCAGCATTTTTGAGAGCAGTTCAGACACCTCTACCGTGGTGGTACCTACCAGCACGGGCCTGCCGGCATCGCGGAGCTGGGCGATCTCGTCAATCACCGCGTTGTATTTCTCTCGTTTTGTTTTGTAGACCTTGTCGTTTTCGTCCTTGCGCGAGATATCTCTGTTGGTTGGGATAACCATCACATCCAGCTTATAGATGTTCCACAATTCACCGGCTTCTGTTTCGGCCGTTCCGGTCATTCCTGCCAGCTTGTGGTACATGCGGAAATAATTCTGCAGCGTGATGGTCGCGTAGGTCTGCGTTGCGGCTTCCACCTTCACACTTTCCTTGGCTTCGATGGCCTGGTGCAGTCCGTCGCTGTAGCGGCGACCTTCCATGATGCGGCCGGTTTGTTCGTCTACGATTTTCACCTTGTTGTCAATCACAACGTAGTCGACATCTTTTTCAAACAGCGAATAGGCTTTCAGGAGCTGGTTGATGGTGTGAATGCGTTCGCTTTTGACGGCATAATCGCTCATGAGGGCGTCTTTCATGGCGAGTTTTTCTTCGTCAGAACCACCGCTGTTTTCGATGTCGGCCAGGGCCGATCCCAGGTCGGGCAACACGAAGAAGGCCGGATCGTCCATGTTTTTGGAGATCAGCTGAATGCCCTTTTCGGCCAGCTGAACCTGGTTGTGTTTTTCCTCGATGGTAAAGTATAATTCCGCATCTGCTTTCGGCATTTCGCGCTGGTGATCAGCCAGGTAGTAACCTTCTGTCTTGAGCAGTTGTTGTTTCATACCCTCCTCACTGAGGAATTTCACCAGGGCTTTGGTCTTTGGCAAGCCGCGGTAAGCGCGGAACAGGGCCAAACCACCCTCCTGCAGGTCTTCTTTGGAAGGGCTGCCGGATTCGGGCTGTAGCCTTTTCTTGGCTGCTGTCAGGCACTCATTCACCACCTGTTTCTGAGCGTTGATCAACAATTGCACGCGGGGCTTGAGGTTTTCAAATTCCTGCTGGTCGCCCTTGGGGGTGGGGCCGGAAATGATGAGCGGGGTGCGGGCTTCGTCGATGAGCACGCTGTCTACTTCGTCAACGATGGCGAAGTGGTGTTTGCGCTGCACCAGGTGTTCGGCGGCGACGGCCATGTTGTCGCGCAGGTAGTCGAAACCGAATTCGTTGTTGGTACCGAAGGTGATATCGGCCTGGTAGGCTTTACGCCGCGCGTCGGAATTGGGCTGGTGGCGGTCTATGCAGTCTACGCGCAAGCCGTGGAATTCGTAGAGCGGACCCATCCATTCGCTGTCGCGTCGGGCGAGGTAGTCGTTGACAGTCACCAGGTGTACACCTCTGCCCGCGAGGGCGTTGAGGAATACGGGCAGCGTGGCGACCAGGGTTTTTCCTTCTCCGGTGGCCATCTCCGCCACCTTTCCCTTGTGGAGGGCTATACCGCCGATGAGCTGAACGTCGTAGTGCACCATGTCCCAGGTAACGCGGTTGCCGGCGGCATTCCAGTTGTTGAGCCAACGGGCCTGGTCGCCCTCGATGGTGACATAGTCTTTGCCAGGCTGGGCGGCCAGGGTGCGGTCCCAATCGGTAGCGCTGACTACCACTGAGGTATTTTCCTTAAACCGGCGCGCGGTTTCCTTCATCAGGGCGAAGCCCTCGGGCAGGAGATCATCGAGGGTTTTTTCGATGATTTCATCCACTTCCTTGTTGAGTTTGTCTACCTGGGCGTAGATGGCTTCTTTGGTTTCGAGCTCGGTGCCGGGGAGGCCTTCGGCCTGGGCCTTTAGCGTATTGATTTCGGCCTCGAGGGCGGCGGTGGCTTCGCGGATGCGGCGGCGCAGCCCTTCTGAGCGTTCGCGCAACTGGTCGTTGCTCAGGCTGAGCAGTTCGTTGCCGGCGGCCAGGGTTTTTTCGACCAGGGGCTTTACCTCGGCCAGGTCTTGTTTTGACTTGTCTCCTACGAAACTTTTTAGGACTTTATTGATGATGCCAAACATGTGCAGTACGATTAGTGATTCCCGTGCGGGGAGGGCCGCAAATTTACTGGTTTGCGGGGAGGTCCTGCGGGGGCTAAAATGGTGCCGCGACGACGGGGCTGACAAAATGGCGAACAGGGCATTTTCGGGCCGTGGCGGGCGGCAAGTCCCGTGGTGATTGGGATAACCTTCTACCTTTGCCTTCCCTATGGCAGGTGATCCGGTTTCGTTTTCCAATACGGAAATTGCATTTCGCAGCAAATCAGACGGCGAATTACTCAAGGCCTATTATCTGTTTAGGCTGATTTCAAGTCCAGCCCTGGTAAAAACCGGTAAGGTGCTGGTTAATCTGGCCTTGCGCTTGCGCATTCCCATTGGCTGGGCGATCAGGGGCAATGTATTCCGGCAGTTTTGCGGGGGAGAAGACATTGCGCAATGTGCACGGGCGACAGCGGTACTCGATAAATTCCGTATCGGAACCATCCTGGATTATTCGGTAGAGGGCAAGGAAAGTGAAGCTGACCTTGACCACACTTGTCAGGAAATCCAGCGCACCCTGGAAACGGCCAGGGGCAATCCGCATATTCCTTTTTGTGTGTTTAAGGTGACGGGCATATCAAGGTTTGCCCTGCTGGAAAAAGTGAATGCGGGAGAATCCCTTTCGGCCCATGAAGAATCAGAGTGGGGCCGGGTACGCCAGCGGGTGGACGCGCTGTGTTCGCTGGCGCATCGCACAGGTACACCCCTCTTTATTGATGCGGAGGACTCATGGATCCAGGACGCCATCGACGGATTGGCAGAGGAGATGATGGACAAATACAACCGGCAGGGGTGTGTGGTCTATACCACGGTACAGCTATACCGGCACGACCGGCTGGAATACCTCAGGCGCCTGCATGCAAAAGCCAAGGCGGCCGGATACGGCATCGGGGTGAAACTGGTCAGGGGAGCCTACATGGAAAAGGAGCGCAAGCGTGCTGCTGAGCTCGGGTACCGCGATCCCATTCAGCCCGACAAACAGTGCAGCGACCGCGACTTCGATCTGGCGGTGGAGTTTTGTATAGATCACCTGGAGGACATTGCGATTTGTTGTGGTTCACACAATGAAGAGAGCTGCCTGAAACTCGCCAAACTGATTGAGACACGAGGAATGGCCCGCAACGACAAACGGGTGTACTTCGCGCAATTGTTTGGCATGAGCGACCACATCAGTTTTAACCTGGCCGATGCCGGCTACAATGTGGCCAAGTATGTTCCCTATGGTCCGATTCGCGAAGTGATGCCTTATCTGATAAGGCGCGCACAGGAAAACACCAGCGTAAAAGGCCAGACCGGCAGGGAATTATCGCTGATTGTGACCGAAAGGAAACGGAGGAAGGGGTGAGACGCTAGGCTCCGATGTAACGCAGCATGAGCGGAATGGCGGCGTACCGCGGAATATTGGCGGGATGATCGATGAGGAGTGAACCGACAGCCCTAAACGCTTTCTGAGCCCCTGCATTGAAACAAGAAGAAAATCATGGATCAATCAACACCTGCTTACCGGACGGTATACAAATCAAAACCTTCCGACCTGCGCATTCGTCACGGGCAGAAGCTGATGAGTATAGGCTCGTGTTTTTCAGAGGGCATTGGAAAACGATTGGCGGAAGGCAAGTTTCAGATTGACTTAAATCCCTTCGGACAACAGTACAATCCGTTTTCTGTGGCCAATGCCATTGAGCGCTTGCTTCAGCCTGTTCCGTATAAGGCGGCAGACCTGCAGTTTCACAACGGCCTCTACCACAGTTTTGATCACCACGGCGATTTTTCGCATGACAGCGTTGCGAAGGTGCTTGACCATTGCAATGCGCGTCTGGCAGAGGCCTCCGGGGTAATCGCTTCCTGCAGCGTGCTGTTTATCACCCTGGGTACAGCGCATGTATTCCGGTGGCGGAAAACCGGTAGAGTGGTGAGCAATTGTCACCAGTTGCCGAACACGGATTTTGATGTAGCGCTTTCGGGTGCGCCCGTCATTGTTGAGCGATTGCGTGAGGTACTGGCGATCCTCAGGCAGGTAAATCCCGCGTGCAGGGTGGTCTTTACCGTGAGTCCGGTGCGGTACCTCGCGTTGGGCATGTTTGAGAACTCGGTGAGCAAGGCGCAGCTGTTTACTGCTGTACACGCGTTGCTGGCCGACGGGCATGGCTATTTCCCGGCCTACGAACTGGTGGTGGACGATTTGCGCGATTACCGGTTTTATGCCAACGACATGGTGCATCCTTCTTCTCAGGCGATAGACTATGTCTGGCATCACCTGGCGGCTGCGTATTTTGACGCGGGTACCCAAACCTTGCTGCAGCGCATCGGCGAAGTTCAGGCTGCTGCGCGTCACCGGCCCCGACATGCGGAGGGAGAGGCGCACCGGGTATTTTGCGGGAAGTTTTTGCAGAAGGCCAGACAACTGGAGGAGGCGTATGGGGTTGACATGAGCGAGGAGAAGCGATTGCTGGGCGAATCGGTCGGGGGAGGTTGCTGAGCGGAGCGGCCGGTGCCGGCGGGAAAGAGCCGGGGCCCGGAGAGAGCGCTAACCCGACTATGTTTGTGGCCAGGTCGTCTGTGCGGGCGGCTGAAATAACAAAAGACTCCATGGGTATACTTAAAGATATCGCAGACAACATCGCTGCCGTTTCCTCAGCGATTAAAAACATCAAGGAAATACATGCGGCCATAAAAGAGGGCAAAAAGTATTTGGAAAAGACCCATCCGGAGGTCAAAAAAGATGTGGCGGCCATGTGCGTGGAGTTGCAAAAAACCTGCGATGCGATAGCGAAGGCTTCAGGGGTTATAACCCAGTTTCAATTTGACGCTACGCCCGGTTCTATCGAAACACAACCCACCCGGTTCAACGACTATTTTATCGCCTACAAGACCAACCACCATGAGGCCGAAAACCTGATCCGGTCGCTGAAAGGACACTGCTATGTTATCAGAGACCATGCGGAGAAAATCAGCAGCGGAGCAAACAAGTCCTTCTGGAGTTTTTTTGGGCTGCATTCAGCGGAAAGAGAGGCGGCGCTTGCGGCTATGCTTCAACGGGTATATAACGACGAAATGGATATGCACGATGTGGTGCACCGCATGGCCCGCAGCATGCACAAGGCCATTGAAGACGTCAACGCGGCATTGCTTACCAACGGGTTAATGCATGCCGACAATGTACCGGCGGCTTCGGCCAGGCTGAATGAGTACAGGGAGCATTTCAGGCAATTGGAGTCGCTGGCGGCCGACACCCGCGACAAACTGATCGAGACCCTCACGGAGCTCCTGTAGGTCTCTCTGCAGGGCGACAGGTCGCTCAGGTTTAATCTTCACGCTTAAACGTTAAGGGCAGAACGTATTTTGTTTTTTGTTTATGCCCGTCACGTTTCGGCATTTCTTTTACTACGCGTATAGCCTCGTTTTCAATACGTTTTTTGTATTCATTACTGCAAGGCTTACATTTTATTTTGTCGGTGTTTATGTGTGTAATTGAGCCATTTGTTTCCACAATGAATGAAACGAAAACGACAACGGAGTCTGGCTGATTATTCTTGTCTGAATTATGCTGTCCGAAACTAATAGTTGTCCAAACGGATAGTACGGTTATTAACAGGTTTTTTTTCATTGCTGTGTCTTTAAATGAATGGCGCTCAACGGGAGTGCTGCATCGCCCGCAGGGAGAACTGGTCTGGCCGCAGGTTAGAGGCCCGCGGCAACGGTTTGATCCAGCCGAGGCTAGACAAGTTCTAGCCTCAGGCGGTGACCGTCTGACGTTTTCAGGCTACCATGCGTACGGTTTGAAACATTGTTTTCGGAAAAGCTTGTTTAAAGATGGTATGGTGTCTGCCCGCATTACGGGTAGATTCTTAGGCACTGGCTATTTTGATTTGGTCGGATTAGGGTTTAAAATCTGACGCCAAAGTTTAAAGTTCCAACATAAATAGGTCTTTCACCAGTAGAGCCGATAATTGGATGCGGATTACTCTTGGAGGCTACATAATAAAATCCGTGTTGGGTGCTTACATAAGGGCTGAATTTCATCTCTTCTCTTTTCTCTTTGTTCACAAATTCCCAGCGATACCCTGTTAATAATCCCACTTCATAGTCCCAGCTCGTATAGTCTTTTCCATCAACAGGATTGTTTCGGTTAAAGCCCGGTCCGAATGCATTGTAAAGTTCAGCGTGCAGTCCTTTCCAAACGAATTGTCTGTACCCGAATGTTAGCGCATAATTGGCGAAATCGCCTTCTTCTTCCCTAAATTCCGATGGTCTTATGTGAAAGCCCATAAATACGTCACCTGCTAAATCATTTTTTCGCCAGGTTTCGTAAGTGGCTTGTCCCTTGTAGATATTTCCGGGAAAGATTGGCCAAAGTAAATTTACTTCTGCCCCCCATTTTCTTGATGGAATACTTTGCTCTTGTCCGAATGCGTTGAGAACTGCGAGTGTTGACAAAGCAACACAAAAGATTACAGATTTCATTGTCCTAAAATTTTTAGATGTAAATTAATGGGACAAAACTGGATAGTCAGCAAATCGCAGGTCGTTGACTAGAGTCAATAAATCTTTTCGGGGCCAAAATTATTTCCGTGCTCTAATACGGCTTAATGTTTCCGGTTTAACACCGAGATAGGAAGCAACCATGTACTGTGGTACTTCTTGCAGTAATCTTGAATTTCTTTCAATCAGAGCCTTGTATCTTTCTTCTGGGGTTTGAAACATAAACGAGTCAAGGCGACTGGCTACCATAAGGTATAAATTTTCAGCAATTAGTCTCCCAAGTCGTTCTATGTTTTTATGTTTATCGTATAAAGAATTGAGTTCTTGCAAATTGATTTTATAAATAACAGCATCTTGCATGGCTTCAATAAAATGGTCTGAAGGCTTACCCGTTAAAAAGCTTCTGTAATTGGTTATAAAATCGCCTTCAAAATTAAAGGCAATGATTTTTTCTTCACCGTCTTTGTCGTAGTAAAATCTAAAACTCCCTTCATGGATAAATGCGATAAAATTGCAATGCTCGCCTTGTCGGAGTATTTGCGCCTTATTCGTTACATTCATCTTTGTTAAACAACTTTCAAAGTCTTTCCACTCTGAGTCGTTCAGTTTGAGGAATTTATTGAAGTATTTTCGTAAAGTTTCCAATATCCTGTGTCTTTTTTGTGCTTGTACCTGGCGTCAGTTCGTGCAAAAACTCAAATTCCATCTACCCATACCTACCTCCGGGGCTAACGGGAGCTGGATTTTTACCCGTTTGGAAATGGCAGTAATGCGCGTTGTGTTGCTTGGCATTCGTAAAGGTAAGAAGACGGTCAATTTCCGGTGTTTTTTGCCGGTTTTTCTGCCAAGAGCCTCATAAACCTGCGAAAATTGTAAACGAAGTAGGGCGTCCCATTTCGCCGTTGTTCTCCTTGCTTCCTTTGAGTAGTTTGTGATCAAATTCGCGACAGGAACCATGCTCCGCATTTGCTTTTTTGCACGCAGCCGGCGCTTAAAACTATTGTTGCGTTCCGCCACAGAGGCCCACCTTTGGGTATGCTCTCTTGCTTAACCCACCAAACCAAGCGCCTTGATGTGTAACCACTACATTCTTGGTAACGATCGGGACGGCCAGTGTAAGGACTTCACTGTTGACGACGAGTCGAATGGCAAACACCAGTCATCTAAGGCCTCTCTTCTGATGTAAAATTGGTGTCAAAGAAGATTTCTCCCTGCATAAAGGAAACTGTAATTATGACGATAACTCCATAGAAAATATTCTCGTCACTCTCCGTCCAACAACGGTTCGATTGTGCGTTATACCTACAGAGACAAAACCTTAGCGGCTATCAGCATGCCCTTCGGTCTGTTGTTGTCTTGTCTGGCCACTGTTAACTTTGTTGTTTGTCTGCAATGACTTTGTGCGTTTACCTTCAAGCCCTTTTATTTTTCTCTGCATTAGGATTGTGTGTTGCAAAAAATAAGATGTGCTTGCAAATTGGTAGGATTTATTATTTGTTACGAATTATTTTGTACTGATAATTTTTCCTCAATTTTGCTTACGCTACGTTGAATTGAAAGAAAAACTAATATTGTAGCAATTAATACAATTAGCAGTATGCCGGCACCAATGCCCATCAATGATTTAAGACGATATTCTTGTTTAGTCATTTTCTTTTCTTTATATTCCATCCTTGCATTTGCCCGCTCTAACTCCCTTTGTTCGTCTATTTCACCAATTTTCTGTTGATATTCATTTTCAATTTGTGTAATGGTATTATCTCGCGCATAATTTTTATTGAGGTATAAACCATAGTACTGTATTAATGCTTTGTAATGGTATTCTCCCTTTATTTGTGTCAGCATAGGAATAAATAAATCCGTCGCTTCTTTTTGTTTAGCAAAATTTTGACTGAAATAGTTATAGTAACTATTTGTTAAAGCCTCGATAATTTTAGCTCGTTGCAGAACATCGAAATTATCAATTATTGCTGAAACGAAATGAATAAATGGAGCACCATCATTTTTATTTTTTTTGCCAAAAGATGCGAGTTGATTAATGTACCAAATATTTTCTTCATTAGACATTTTACTCACAACAATTGCGAGGGATTGGCAAATATTTACGCTTTGCGAAACATTGTTTGCAACATTGCTAATCAAATACTCAAGTCCACCCAATCGTTTTTCTTCTGGAAGCGATTTTACAACTGTTATAAACGCATCAAGGATTTGTTTTTTATCAGGATAATTGTTGGCATCCGCTGTATTATACGAATATTTTAATTTTTCTTCTATGTCCGATTCTGTAACATTCCATTGTCGATATTTTTCTTGTTTATAAACCATCCAATACCGCTCGCCATACGGGTAAGTCCAATAACCGGCACCTGCCCAAGAATATTTGGATGGTGGTATTAAATTTTTTAGTGCATTCATAGAATTCTCATACTCCGTCTTCCCTTTGGTGTCTTCATATACTGGTTGTTCGGTTTTAGTTGCTGCTGTCTGAACTTGCTCTGGTACTGGCAAAGCTTCTTCTTGTTTAACTTCTTCAAGTTTCAATTCACTGAGTGAAACTTTCACGGGTTCAGGGTAAAGCTGTTTTTCTGGATAAGGCTGTTTTTCAACATTTCTCTCTGATGGTGGAACCAAACACCACAGAAAAGTAGCAATAGATACTACAATAGCCAGTGATGATAATCCAATAAATATGTGCCAGAAAATTAACGATACATTGAAAACATATTTGTTTTCAACCTTGGAGAAGTAGTTGCTTTTCATTTTGTTATTTTTTTGGTTTTGCCTTTAACACCATTTATAAATTCTGTTTGTGATTGAGATCCGCCTGAAAGGGTCAGAGTCATGGTTCCGTTATAGAAGTTGCCATTACGAAATTCGCCAGTGAATACTGAAAGTGTTCCATCCTTGGTTTTGCTGTAGTATTCGCCATGACCATGGAAATTGGCGTCCTTGAATTCACCTTGATATTTTAGTATACCATCAGAGTAATCATAAAATTTTCCAAAACCATTTTCTTTTCCATTTGTGTATTGGCAGTCACATTCAATATTGCCTTGTCCATTATATGTAATCCCTTTGCCATGTATTTGATCATTCATTAAGTATCCTACATACACTTTCCCGTTTGCCCACATAACTGTTCCGTAACCGTCAATTTTACCATCTTTCCACTCACCATCATAAGAGGATCCATCTGTGTAAACAATTTTACCCTGTCCATTATGCTTACCGTTATGTGTATGTCCTATATACCTAGTTCCATTTTGATAAGTTGTATCAACAATAGAAGCATCATCTGTTGATTTTGGACTTGATGTAGCATTGAGTTCGGAGTTTTCGGTGGCCACACGCATTATTATTTCGGAAGATTTCCCGGTTCCATTACATCCTTGACAATTTGAATTTGATTTTCCGATTCCTTTACAGCCCTGACAATTTGTAAAAGTAAATCCTCGGCAATAAGAGCAATTTATCGTTCCTTGTCCAGTACAGGAGGCACAAGAATTTCTTCCATTCCCATTACAATTATTACAAATGAAATTCCCTCTGCCAGATCCATTACAATTCAAGCAAGTAGAATTCAACACTCCTATTCCTAAATTAGTGGATATTATGCCCCTTCCGTTACACTTTGGACAAGTGCTGACTTGTCCTTGAGCATGACACATATTACATTGTAAGCTTCCCTTTCCATAGCAATTATTGCATTTTGTTTTACCATTTGCACAATATTGGCAGGGAAGTTTTCCCTTTCCAGAGCAGGAATGACATTTTTGTTTTCCATCGCCATTACAGAAATTACAGGAGCCATATTCGTAAGCCTCTATCTTTTCTTTTTCACCATTCTCGTTGTAGAGGATGTAGGAGCCTATAATAATTTTCCCAACAGAATATTTGTAGGTTACTTTTATTTTACCATTTTTAAAATAATAAATTTCTAGACCTTCTTTTTTGCCATTTGTATAGTTGACCTCATATTCAATAGTTCCGTTGTCATACCACAAAACATATTTCCCCTCTTGTTTTCCGTTAGCAAAAACAATTTCATTCTTTTTTATGCCATTTACAAACCATTCAGTATGGGTGCCATCCTTTACGCCGTTTGTGTATTTGCCTTCGCACTTCTTTTTTCCATTCGGAAAATATTCTGTAAACATCCCATTTCTGTAACCATTTGAATACTCCCCTAATTTTTTATTTGTTTTTTCATCAACGGCAATACCAGTAAATGGTTTATTTTCAGGGATGAAGTAGGCAATATTTCCAGTTGTACCCTCACCTCTGATTTCTCTTGGAAATGCAGGAAGTAAATCTTGCTGCGAGAAGCCTGGAGCATTGAACAAAACAGAAATCAAAATTGCAAATAGTGTTTTCATTTTTATTATTTGATTTAATGCTTTTTATTTTGGATCGAAAGGGTCTCAAACATTCCAAGCCCAGTTGCCCGGAGTGTGAGGAAGAAATCCGGAACATACGCGGCAAACCGGGTATTCAAAATATGCTAAGTACTGCTGCTGCTGACTCAGAGAAAGGCTCAAAAAGCACCTTTGAAAAGCAATTACTCTATGGAAAAATCAAAAGCTCGATTTTGCCCGCCAACACTGCTCATCCCAGAACTAACATAAACAGATAGATATGCTGCGTGCAAGAATGCATATTCTCCTGGCGCTAAAGCTTCACTGAAGTAAACTCGATAAATACCTGCAGCAATTTCATCAAAGTCAAATTGTACAGTCTGATCTCCATTAATGCCTACGTTAGATGCAATAATGTTAGCTGAACCAATCTCCAATTCTCGGGTATTGCTGGTTTTATCCAATTTCACAAGAACAAAGGAATTAGGGCTGGCAATGTCATACCCAGAAAAGGAAGATTGGTCTGATGTTTCAGCATAGAAATACAATTCAGACAACCCAGAAAAATGTTGTCTGGAGTTCGCCCCTCCTAAAACTAATTTGTTTTTGGTTTGAGTAAGACCATAGGTCATATTTTGAAGTAATCTTCCGCTTGATTTACCGCCAGTGTAGGCTGTATATTCTAATTTTTTTAACTTTTCACCTTCTAAATAGTAAATTCCTCCTGAATGAGGGGCAAGAATATCATTGGGATCGGAATACACTAAGTTTGGATTGGAAGCAGCGGCTAACATTGAACTGATAACCAAATTTGACACCCCTGAAGCCTTTAGTTTTAACAAACTGTCGGTGTCCGTAGAGAATTGGTTATAACTAGACTTGATTTTAGCGGTGATTATTTCATCATCTAGCCCAACTTTTACCAAATCAATAATGGTAGAATTGGTGAGTATTTCCTGGGCCACCATTCCAAAAGGTAGCAGAAAAGAAATAAAAAGAGTAGCGAGAATTCGATTCATGGTATGCGATTAAAGTGGTAGTTAATTCAAGAGGATAGTTAATTTTCTGTTTATTAAAAGGTTAGAAAGGGTTGATGGCGTATATCGAGTCTTTAAGAGAGTAGATTATGTTTTCGGCGGTTGTATCCGCCTGAATAGACTTGAAGGCATTTAATGGAAATAGAACTAACCAAAGAATACCAATACTGAAGCGTTGGAAGAACAAAGTTTCAACCGTACTAATTATTTATCGTTAAGAGACCATATTAATTGATTATCAGTCACATAACAACCATTCAATGGGAGAATGGAGAACTATGTAATGCGGGGATTAATTTTAGCCAAAAGGGGTTAAACCAAAATCGATTCCAAACATAAATCATAGGATGAATTAAGCTTATGGAAACCGAGATTATTAGGGTGACCAAAATTTATCACCCCTGAACATCAATTAGTTAGTACGAGTCTGGGCCTGCATATAATTCCAAAACTTTTTTCAGAATATCCAGATTTGTTCCATTCGGCAAATCAAAAAGTCGATTGATCTTTCTTTTATGATAGCGCACAGTGGGTTCAGTCCAATTAAGTCTTTCGGCCATTTCCCTATTTTTCAAATTACCATTCGATTCTATGATTAATCTCAATATTTCGAAATCTTCAATGGCTAAATCAGTAGCCTTAGGTAATTTCCTCTTAAGAACTTCTATAGTGAAAATCTCAGCAGAATCGTTCTTCCCATGAAAGCTCTGTTTTAATGAAAGAATCTCTTTCTCTAAAATGATCCGTCGCCGTTGACTTCTATTTACAAAAATTACAGCTAGACACAGAGAAAATAAAAGTATCGACACTAATGCAACAATCCAAAGTCTCTGCTTATAAATGCTCATCTCCTTTTCAGCACTTTCTGCCAAGAGTTTCTCGTTTTCGTATTTCTTTTGAACCTCCAAGAGGGCTTCATATTTCTCCCCCGAAAGTTGCTCGTAATGAAGATCACTCCATTCTTTTTGAAAGTTATAGGCTTTTTGCCATTCACTTAACTTAGAACACACTTCTGCGGCATTTTCAAGGACTTCCAAAAGCAGAATTGTATCTCTCAGACTTTCTG
>DLXL01000043.1:0-1494 GCA_003448025.1 Saprospirales bacterium
GCCAAACACCAGGGTGGAATCGCCGGCACAAATCTGCCGCGACTCGCTGGTGGGCGGCACGGCTGTTGTTACCTGTACCTCTATGAGATAAAGGGAATCGCAGCCAAATTGATTGGTAAAGGTTTGGGTGTATTGACCGGCTGTTTGCACAAAAGCACCAAATACCAGGGTGGAATCGCCGGCACAAATTTGGCGGGTTTCAGCAAGGGTATCCTGCAGCAAAAGATCCACCACCACCGTTACAATGGAGTCGCAGCCTATAGCATTGGTGAAGGTAAATTGCTGCGTGTCGCCCGCCGGAATGTTTTGGGCATTGTAGGTAAAAAAGGTTCCGGCGCAGGCTGTTGCCTGAATGGTTTGAAAGGATTCGCCGGGGGTCAGCAACACCGTATCCCTACGAATATTGAAACACAAATCCCGGGCTTCCACCCAATACAGGCCTGGCGCACCCACCTGTATAGACGCTGCTGTAGCGCCATTTTGCCACAAATAGGTATTGAACCCCGGCGTAGCTGAGAGGGTAATGGGGGTGCCGGCACAATACACCCGGTCTGGACCCAGGCTTAGCGGTAAACCATTGGAGAGGTTCATGGTGAAAACATCCACGTTGTTAGCCAGGTCACATTCCTGACGATAAAACAAGGTATCGCCGCCTGGCAATGGGGTTGGGAAATTGCCCCAATCATTCAATACCGCATAGATATTGCCGCTGGCAAGGGGCAGGTTCAACGTGTAGGTAAAACAACTGTCCGGCGGTATAGCCTGGGTACTCACCGTAAATATGCCGCCAAAGGAATTGGAGGTGGGAACAATAAACGGATTGCCACCCCGGTAAAAACGCACTTTCGTAGTATCAGCCGAGGGCATTTCTCCCTGGTTACAAATGCGCAGGGTAATCTGAAATTGCGGCAACATACAAATGGCGCTCTCCACTTCAACAGTCAGATCCGCTGAAGGGGAATAAGGATCGCCATCAGGATGGAAATAAGCGGGTATATGCGACAGAAAAATATTGAGCGGTCGTTTTCCGCTGCCGGGTCCGGGCCATTCCAGCGCGCTATTCTGCTGAACTGCAGGAACCGTCAGATCATCATTGATACCAGCCGGGAAATAATTATACTGGTTCCAGACTTTTCGCGCAGGCAGCCAGTGGGAATAGTCAGGGTTTTGCGGCGTTAAAACCAGTTGCGCTGACATCCCAACATTGTTGATAAAGGTAAAATCATAGGTCAGTATTTCCGTCAATCCATCCCCATCCACATCTGCCACTACCGGACTTTCCAAATGGGTAGTCCCAGGCGACGGAAAAGAGGTAATCACCCGGTTGGCGCCTACACCCGGCGGAAAAGGCGCAGAACCTCCATAAAGCATGTATAGTTTTGTTTCATCCTGGATTAACACCTCTGCCAGCCCGTTATTGTCAAAATCGAAACAGGTAGGCGCTCCTTTTCCAGAAGGATCATAAATTAGCAAACCGTCGCTCGACCACCAGAA
>DLXL01000043.1:1626-2920 GCA_003448025.1 Saprospirales bacterium
CGACCACCAGAACGGCGCACCGGCATTGGCCATTTGGGCATGCAGACTAAAACAACGCACACGTTTGTCGTACCGCACCAGAATCTCCGGCCAGTCTTCAGCAAAGCCCTGGGTACGGTCGTCAAAAACATTATGAACAGAACAGGCGCCCATTCCATCCCAAGTGCCCAATGAATTGAAACCCATGGAAAAAAAGCGCCAAAAACCGGTTTTATTCCACACATACACGCCCAACTGCTGGTTTCTGGTACCCGGTACTACTACCTCCAGGATGCCATCCAGGTTGAGATCCGCTACTGCTGTACAGCCATCACCAAAATTTTGCCCGGAAGTGTTGTTGATGTCGCGTTGCAACTTAAGCTCCATGCCATCGCCATCATTGGGATCAATATCCACGGAATAAATGCCAAATCCGGCGGCTATTTCCAGTCCGGCACAATCCGGATCGCCGTTGCAATCGGCAGGATCGAGCAGGTCTGCGGCAATAGGGCTGGTTAGGCGACCAATGATTGAACCGTTGGGACCCATACCCTTGGCGAGAAGCTGCAGTTCCGGAGCTGCCGGATTGCTTAAATCAAGACCAAAAACTTCATTCCCGGCGTAAATTTCTGAAATGCCATCCCCGTCAAAATCTGCCGGATAGGGCAAATACGTCGCAGAAGCGACGGTGTCTACAGATTCCATCCATAGTTGCATAGGAGGATTGGCGCCAGGCGTGTATTGAGTATATAACCTGATTTTTTTATCGGTGGTTATGTATAACAGTTCCGGCACTCCATTTCGATCCAGGTCTGCAATAGAAGGCATTTGGTATAAAGCCACGTTATTGATACCCGTAAATAATTTATCCGGATTAGCTATATTGGAGCCATCTCCAGCTAAAATATCAATACTTTGATTGAATAACGAATTGCCCGAGCTATTCAGGATAATTTCCGGAATGTCGTCAACCCATGGATTGAGGTTCCCTACAATGGGGGTTCGATGATTGGCCGCAGCTATAGACAAGGCCCATTTTAACTCCAGGTTTCGCGGCAGCCTGGTTTTTTCCAGGGTACAATCATGCACCGACGCGCAGGGGCAATCGGCTATGTCGTAGCAGTCTATCAGCCCGTCGGCATCATCGTCGAGGCCATTGCTGCAGTTTTCAGTGTTTTGGGCCGCCAATAATGCGGAGATAGAAATCAGGATCAGGATGAGAGATATGCGCATGAGATTAGGTGATTAAAAGGGACATTTGGGTCATTTAGGAGGTTATTTGGGTCATTTGGGGGTCATTTGGGTCATTTAGGGG
>DLXL01000043.1:3239-6468 GCA_003448025.1 Saprospirales bacterium
AAATGACCTATAAATGACCTCCCAAATGACTTATAAATGACCTATAAATGACCTCCCAAATGACCTATAAATGACCTATAAATGACCTCCCAAATGACCCCTAAATGACCTATAAATGACCCAAATTTATTTCACCAAAACCACCTTGACCATGCGGGCAAATTGGTCTGATTGAACCCGAAGGTAATAGGTGCCGGCGGGTTGTGTACTAAAATCAAGGTTCAAAGCACTGAAAGCTCCGCTTTCTGCCCACAACCATTGTCCGGCGGCATTGTAAAGCTCCACTTTTTGTGCCTGCCTGCCCGATTGCATCTGCAGGTAACACAAACCATTCGAAGGGTTGGGTGTAAGGCTTACAGCTTCTGCCGGCAATTCCTGGATGCTTACTTCTCCGCCCACCAGGGTAACCACCGTTACGCAGGAGGCCGCATTTTCCGAGGTGTCTATGCCGGTCAGCGTTACCTCATTTACCCCAATTTGCAGAGCAGATAATTGGGGCGGATCCACAACCCAAACCACTATCCCGCAGTTATCGGTGCTGCCGTTATCCAGATCCACCGGGTTGATGGTCATCAAGCCAATATCGTCCAGCTCAACAGTAAGGGAGTCAACACACCACATTACCGGGGGCAATTTATCCTGCACAGTCAGGATAGTCTGGCAGATACTGAAGTTTCCGCTTTCGTCGGTGCAGGTAGTGGTCACCAAATGATCTCCCAGATCGTCGCAATCAAAATAAGAGATATCCAGAGCAAAGTTCAGGCCGCCAGAACAGTTGTCGTAACTGCCGTCGTTAAACACTGCCGGTTGCAGTTGCACTTCGCCATTTGCATCGAGGCTCACCGTACTAACCTGATCGCAAATCTGAGTTGGCTTTATTTTATCCACTACCATGACCATGGTGGTGCATTCATTTCTATTAAAATACACATCCTCTACGGCCAGCACAACAGGCTGCTCTATACCCAGATCAGCACAGGAAAAATCTGTTTTGCTGAGATATTTCATCAGGGTATCACTGCAATTATCGTAGCTGCCCTGATCCAGGGCATCCGGCGTTATAGTGGCAAAGCCATTTTGATCCAGGCCCACCACCAGCTGTTGCGCACAAATGGCTATGGGCGCATTCACATCTTTCACTTTCACCAATGCGGTGCAGGTGTTGGTTAGGCTGCCATTTTCCACCACGGTAAGCGTTACTTGTTGCACACCCAAATCGGCACAAGTGAACTGGGTTTTATCCAGCCAGGAGGCAATGATCGGACCACAGTTGTCGTAACTACCGGCGTCTACATCTGCTGGCGTAATGATTGCCGGCTGCCCGAATGGCCCGATGGCCAGCGTAATAACCGGCACACAAATAGCCACCGGCGCAAGGGTGTCGGTAAACTTAATAATGGTATTGCAGGTGCTGCTGTTCCCGGCATCATCCGTTACTGTTACCAAAGCCATCTGTACAGGCGGGTCGGAGCAGGTTAGCTGGGTAATGGAAGAACTGAAATGCAGGCTGGTGGCGCAGTTGTCGGTGCTGCCATCGTTCAGACTTTCCGGGGAGATGGTAATCAGCCCAATCTCATTCATGTAATACTTTACGGTAGCCAGGCAAACCGCCACTGGCGCAACCGTATCTGTGGCCAAGATACCATCGCAGTTTTCATCAATGTTGTTGCCACAAATTTCCAGCGCCGCCGAATTCACGGCAGCATTTTGGTCGTCACAATCATCAGCATTGGCCACGTACCCTGGAGGCATATCAAAAGCAAAAACCGTATCGGCAGCGTTGCCATAGCTGTCGCCATCCTGATCATGATACCAAATCACCACATTGGTATCCGGCATAAAACGCGCCAGCAATAGTTGGTTCTCGCCGTTATACCGGATGCCGCAGGTAAGTATGCGCCTATCCGGCAGAACGGCTACATCCTGGAAAATGGTATTAATCCCGGTAGTTGCCGGCGGCAAATACACCACGCCTTGACTGCCAAAAGCGGAATCCAGGTCGCCATTGGGCAGAAAACGCGCTATGGCAGCTTCCTCTTCAAAAAGGATATTGGACTCATACCGGCCACCGGCCACCACCAGCTTGCCATCTGTGGCGCGCGACATAGTTGGGCGCGATGATACCACCGGCAAATTTGGAAACGTGGAAACTCCGTTGGTTCCAAAGGATGCATCCAGGTCGCCATCAGACGTAAATCTGGCCAGCATAAGGGTGTTGGCGTTGGTTGTACCTACCGTAACAATACCTCCATCCGGCTCCAGCAGCATATCCGTCATCAACTCCTGCTGATCGTTATAATCCGCCAGGGCAATGCCGGTATTGCCAAAATCCTCGTCTGCAAAACCGGCTACGTCAAAGCGTTGCAGCACGAAATCTGTTCCATAAGGCTGCCCGTTAATAGGATCACGTTTGCCACCAATCAATATCTTTCCATCAGGCAAAACTATAGCCTGCGTCATGTATTCATCTATATCAGTATTGCCCCAGACTATTTCTTCATATCCGGGCAATATATCTCCATTGGGTTTTAATATCCTGAATCCATATTCTGCCAACAGGGAGTAATAGGAATTATAAATCAATACAATGCGTCCATTAGGCTGCACTTCCAGGTCAACCAGCCTGGGTTGGAGACTATTAAACTCAACGATCTCCTCAAACTTCAGCCGACCGTTCACACTAAAGTCTTCATCCGGCGATCCATCCGGATTCAGTCGGGTAATGGTGGTAAACAATTGATTGTTGGAAGCACTGGCCGTTGCCAGGAGTATTTTCCCGTCGGGTAGCAGGTTGGCATCGTTAGTAATTGGTTCTGTATTCCAGAGGACAGAATCAATCAACACCTGGCCATTTTGGCCAAATCCGGTATCCACATCGCCATCCAGCCCAAAACGATGTAACCAAACGGTGTATACATTCGTAATGGTGTCTCGTTTAACGACCTTGACCAGCGCTTTACCATCCGGCTGCAAGGTCATATTGACTCGTAATGGTTTGGTATTGGGCTGGTTGGCTGCCAGTGTTATGCCGTTGGCGCCAAATCCGGTGTCCAGCCAGGCCACCTGTGCATTTACCCGAAGGCAAAAAAGAGATAAACTGAAAAGCGGTAATAGTAGGGATTTTTTCATGGGAAGAGAGATTTTATAAAAGAAGACACGAAGTAAGGGACACAAAGACACGAAGGCACGAAGGCACGAAGGCGCAAAGTTTATTCCGTTGTTGGCGTCC
>DLXL01000617.1:0-164 GCA_003448025.1 Saprospirales bacterium
ACCGGCGTGGTTTGATCAGCATGGGCGTTACAACGCTATCAGGCATGGCTTTCAGGCTGGGCAGACCGGCCAAAATGGCGGCCATACTGCCAAGTTTAAAAAAAGAGCGACGGTTCATGGAGAGTGAGGTGGAGTGGATTACCACTAAGACACTTAAGGCACTA
>DLXL01000617.1:278-1904 GCA_003448025.1 Saprospirales bacterium
ACTAAGACACTTAAGGCACTAAGGGAAAGTTAAGCTTAAGTATTCCTGGTGCCCTTAGTGTCTTAGTGGTATAATTCCATTTATTTCATCAATTCAATTACCTGCACTGACATGGCCGGCACTTTGAATTGACTTAAATCTGTAATGTTGGCATCGGTCAGGATATTTTTACCTTTGGTAAATCCGTTCATGATTTCCACAAAACGCCGCGTTACCAATGTTTTATCCTGTTCATTTTGACTAAGAACCACCATGACGGTTTTTTCAGCATTGTGCCGGAAGTACACGTATATCCCATCCTGAGGGATGAACTGTGTCATTTTACCCTCATGCAGTGCCGTGCAAGACTTTCGGTAGTTGGCCAGTTTTTTGACAAAATCAAAAGCCTCGTTCTCCTGTGCTGTTCTCCCGGAAGCATTGAATTTATTGGAAGGATCGCCGGCAAATCCGCCAGGGAAGTCTCGCCGCACCTCTGCATCAGATGGATTTTTGAAATTCTTCATCAGTATCTCGGTACCATAATAAAGCTGTGGTACACCCCGGGCAGTGAGTAGTATGGCAATGCCTTGTTTGTACTTTCGGATATCTTCTCCGATAACAGAGTAGAAGCGGTTCATATCGTGGTTGTCCAAAAAAGTAAGATTCAGATTGGGATCTTCATATACAATGTCCTGTGCAAACATGGTGCACAATTGGTTGAAACCCCTTCCCCAGTCGAATTTTTCATTCAAGGCGGCATTAATAGCGTTGTAAAAAACGAAATCGTTGGGCGAATTACAATTGCTTTTGAAGGGCAGGTACAGATTATTCCGCACAAAAAACGCCTGCGAAACAGCGGTACTCACAGAGTTTTCAGCGGTTATGAACATATTTGGGTACTCCTCATACAAGGCGTTGTTACAGTCGTTCATGAATTCAAGGTCATTGTACTGGTATGTATCCACCCGCCATCCATCTACGCCAAAATACTCTATGGTCCATAAAGCATGCTGAATTAAATATTTGGCCACGAATGGATTGGCCTGGTTGATGTCTGGCAGAAATGGTACAAACCATCCATCCTGATGCACTTTGAAATCGCTGACACTGCCATGATTCAGGTCAAACACTGCTTCATCTCTATAGGAGGTATTCGTGTAACTATTCCACTGATGCAGCCAGTTTTTCATAGGTGGATCGCGCAGGATCCAGTGGTTAATACCTATATGATTGTACACAGCATCCTGGATAATTTTTATCCCTTTGTTATGCGCTGCATCGATCAGGTTTTTATAAGCGGCATTTCCGCCGAGCCGTTTGTCAACATTGTAATGGTCGGTAAAGCCGTAACCGTGGTAAGCAGACCGCATGGTTCCGCCTTCGTTGGTTTGGGGCTGGTTGTTTTCAATAACCGGATTTAACCAAAGTGCGGTAACTCCTAACTCTTTGAAGTAATCCAGATGGTTTTGAATACCCAAGAGGTCTCCACCATGCCGCAGATATGGATTTTGCCGGTCGCAAACGGAGTCTGCCATGTCTGCAAACCTGTCATTGCTTGGGTTGCCATTGGCAAAACGATCTGGAAGCACCAGGTAAATAAAATCGCGGGAATCCACCACCTGCGGCTTCTTATCGCGCACTTTCAAC
>DLXL01000617.1:2037-4078 GCA_003448025.1 Saprospirales bacterium
CGCGCACTTTCAACTCATACACATGAAGTGCCTGGGCAGTTTCGGTTACCGTTTTGCCCCCTTTTTGAACCTGAATCTCTTTACTAAGCGCAATGCCAATTCTCCCGGGTTGGGTTTCCGGCGCTATGTAAAGATCAAGGAACAGGTAATTCGGGTTTTCCACCTCGTAGACTTGCCGGATACTAACACCCGGGTGGTTAATATCTACCGTTGAACCTTTCAGATTTTTGCCATACAGCAGGATTTGAACCTCGGGGTTTTTCATGCCCACCCACCAATTCGTAGGATCTGCACGTTGAATGGAAGGCTTTTGGGCAAATAAGGCCGAGTAAAATGTGCAAAAAAGCAGTAAAAAGTAAATTCTGGTCAGCATGACTTTATTTATGGATATCAATCGTGGTGGCAATGATGAAATACTAGATAGAGCAGGGCAAATGTAATAGCTAGCAACCGATTGAAAAGCAGCTTTTCAATTTGTCAGATTTGCGAAATTTGCCCCAAAAAGTGATTATGCTCAAATTAGTCAGAACGGATTCAAATCATGCCGGGTTTCGGGAATTGGTGTCGCTTCTGGATCAATATTTGGCGATCATGGATGGCGAGGAACACGCTTTTTATGCGCAGTATAACAAAGTGGATACCATTCGTCATTGCCTGGTGGGGTATTGGGAGGATCAGCCGGTTGCCTGTGGAGCCATTCGGGCATTTGATGAGCAAACCATGGAGGTAAAACGGATGTTTGTGATGCCCGAGTATAGAGGACGTGGGTTTGCCGGCCAGGTTTTAGCAGAACTGGAGCAATGGACTCAGGCACTTGGCCTTCAGCGATGTGTCCTTGAAACGGG
This sequence comes from Saprospirales bacterium, assembly GCA_003448025.1. Lineage (GTDB taxonomy): Bacteria > Bacteroidota > Bacteroidia > Chitinophagales > Saprospiraceae > M3007. The sequence continues at coordinate 2,883 of DLXL01000617.1, forward strand.
CAAAAGGCAATCTGAAGCAGTTGCATTATACCTCAAATCCGGGTATCAGGTAATCCCCAGTTATGGCCAATATGTCAATATGGACAACAGCGTGTGCATGGAGAAATATTTGTGAAAACCGGTTACCAAAGCTTGCTCAATACCCTTAGGCTCCAAAAAACGACCATTCCGCCGACCAGTAAAAACATCCATTTTGCCGGAAGTTTCCCGGCCAGGCGGGCACTTAAAGGAGCAGCAGCCACTCCTCCAATAATTAAGCCAGCAATAACCAGCCAATGCGAAAGGCCAATGAAGGTGAAAAACGTTACCGCACTGGCAAGCGTCACAAAAAATTCTGTCAGGCTCACCGTCCCAATCACATACTGCGGCGTTTTTCCCTTCGCAATGAGTGAACTGGTGACCAGGGGCCCCCATCCGCCGCCACCAAACGAATCCAAAAAGCCTCCGGCGCCAGCCAGCCAGCCTAAATGTCGGGCCTTCTTTTTTTGATTGTTTTTGAAAAAAGCCCGACTTAAAATGCGCAAGCCCAACAAGAGCGTATAAACGGCCAACATTGGCTTGATGTACATGGCATAGGTCTTGCCTAATGCTGACAGCAAGAGGGCGCCAACGATAGCCCCAACCACTCCAGGTATCAAAATTGCTCTGAATAATCTTCGATTCACATTTCCAAAACGAAAATGTGAATACCCGGAAGCCCCTGCGGTGAATACTTCTGCCGTATGGATGCTGGAACTCACAGCGGCAAGCGGAACCCCGGCGCCCATCAGGAATATTTGTGTAACCACTCCATAACCCATGCCCAACAAACCGTCGGCCATTTGCGCTAAAAATCCAACGCCCATAAATAACCAAAACTCCCGGTCAATTCCTGCAATAAGATCCGGCCAGGTATGGGTGGGCACATAATAAGATACCACGTGAAAAATCAGCGACAAACCAAATGCGGCCAGGGCTGCCGTAGCAATCCGGCGCCATTTCCGGTCGCGTATGCGGTCCAGATTCTGGTGGGGCATGACATTGGAAAGCACCTCTTCCCCTGCGGCCAGCGATGCCGTCAGGGCATTGAGGGTTCTCACTTTTTCGGAAAAATCTCCTCCAAGTTTTTCCCGGATGGCAGGCATGTGCTGCAACAACTGATGCAGTTCGTCGGGCAAGGATTCCTGCAGGGTTTCTTTTAATCTTTTGGCAATGGT
>DLXL01000617.1:4200-7240 GCA_003448025.1 Saprospirales bacterium
CTGCAGGGTTGCTTTTAATCTTTTGGCAATGGTGGGTGATTTCCCGTTGGTGGAAATGGCTATTTTCAGATCGCCTTTTTGCACAATGGAACCCAGGTAGAAATCACACAGCTCCGGAGTGTCTGCCACATTAACCAGCAGTCCCCGCTCATGCGCCTGCGCACGAATGTCCCGGTGCAGCCATGGGTCGTCTGTGGCACAAATCACCATGCGTTTACCCTCCAGGTCTTCCGGCAGGAAACCTCTTTCCACCAGTAATACATGTGGATGTTCGGCGGCCAGGCTTTGAATCGCAGGTTGTATGGTTTTACCCACCAGCATAATACGTGCTTCCGGACTGTTTTTAAGCAATGCGGTGAGTTTTTCCAACCCAACATTGCCTCCGCCTACCACGAGCGTTGTGCCCTGGTCAATTTTGAGAAATACCGGAAACAGGGTGTTGCCGATCATTGTGCTTTCCGTTACGGTTTCCATGAATAGCGCCTCAGTCGTGAAAGTTAGTTCCGTGGGTAGTGGCCTTTACGTATCCCTGGCGAATAACAAAATCGCCAAAGGTTTCAGCATGCTGCCGGTTGCGGGCGAAATCTGCTAAAACGGGCTCAATTTCCCGCAAAATGCCCGCTTCGTCCAGCATTTCCTTGTAAAGTTTATTTAACCTTTCACCGTTGTGTGCCGCACCGAGATACATATTGTAATATCCCGGAGAACGCCCGATGAAGGCAATTTCACCCAAGTATGGCCTTCCGCAGCCGTTTGGGCAGCCGGTCATGCGGATATTGATGGCTGTTTGCTCCAGGCGGTATGCCCGAACAATGGTATCAATCTTGTCGATCAAACTGGGCAAATACCGTTCAGCTTCTGCAAAGGCCAGGGTACAGGTGTTCAACGCCACGCAGGCAATGCTGTTTTGGCGCAAGGCGGTTTGCCGGTACGTAGCTTCCAGGATTCCGTATTTATCCAGAATAGCCTCTACTATGGGGCGTTTTTGTGGAGATATGTTGCCAATTACCAGGTTTTGATTGCCGGTGAGCCGGAAATCGCCATCGTGCACAAGGGCCAGGGTTTTCAGGGTGGTTTTGAGCGGGAATCCTGGGTTATCCTGTATACGTCCGCCTTCAATGAACAAACCAAGGTTGTAATGGCCGTCGTGAGTTTGTACCCAGCCCAACGGATCGCCTGAATGGGTGAAACGGTAGGGTAGGGGCTCTGCAAAACGGATTCCTGCCCGCTGTTCCACCTCGGCCTTGAAGGCATCCAGGCCCATGCGTTCTACCGTGTACTTGAGCCGACTGAACTTCCGGTTTTCCCGATTGCCATGATCGCGCTGGGTGGTGATGATGGCCTCACACACGAGCAAAACCTCACTGGCAGGTACAAAACCCAAGATATCGGCCAGCCTTGGAAAGGTTTCCGGCATGCCGAATGTCATGCCCAAACCGCCGCCAGCCGCTACATTGAAGCCCAGCAGTTCGCCATTTTGTTCAATAGCTATCAGTCCGATATCGTTCGCAAAAATGTCGGTATCGTTGTAAGGAGGTACTGCCAGCGCAATCTTGAACTTGCGTGGCAGATAAGTTTTGCCATAAACAGGCTCCTCGTCTGTACCGGTAGCGCTCTTTTGGGTTTGAATGGGCTGGGATTTATCCACTGACTGACCATCCATAAATACCTCGTAATAGGCTGTGGTGTGGGGTGTGAAAGTGTCGCTGATGGCTTTTGATACCTGATACACCGCCTCATGCACCCTGCTTTCATTCGGGTTGGGACTGCACATAACGTTGCGGTTCACATCACCACAGCCGGCCAGACTATCCAGAAATACCTCATTAAAGCCTTGGATGGTGGCTTTCAGGTGACGTTTTCTAATGCCATGCAATTGAACGGCCTGGCGGGTGGTAAGTTTCAGGGTGCCATTGCCGTACTGATCTGCCAGTTTATCCATGCGCAGCCATTGTGCAGGAGTAGCCACGCCGCCCGGCACCCTGATGCGAATCATCAGGGAATATAAGGGCTCCAGTTTCTGTGCCTTGCGCTCGCTGTCCAAATCGCGATCAGTTTGCTGATAAGCGCCATGAAACTTGATCAAATGCGTATCTTCCGGGAAAAGTGCGCCGGTTAAGGGATTTTCCAGGCTTTTAGCCAGCGTACCGCGCAGGTAATCGCTGTTTGCTTTGATGTATTCTACCTCGGATAGTTTTGGTTCAGCCATGGTGAACGATGGTTGTTCCCCACCCCTGTTTACTGTTCCCTCAAATCAACATTGTGGAAATAGAAAATCCGGATGGAGTGCTGGTTTCTGAATGTATTTCCGGCTGCTTGTTGCTGGTACAGGTTCATATATCCGCCTTGCAATTGGGCATGCTTGTTTACCTGATACACCAGACCTAAAAACAGCCGGTTTTGATCGAAATAGTTGTAAATAATCTGTTTGCCAAAATTGAGGAATACCTCATTATGGACATTGAAAAGCAAGGCTCCCGGGTCAAATTTTTTCTTCGTAATTGGTAAGAACAAAGAAAAATTATACCTGATACGCCAGTTAAATCTGAAACCTTCGCCTAACTCATTATCATTCAATACCTTTCTTCGAAAGCGTTCTTCCAACCGTATGAATTGCATGAGGCGAGCTCTTTTACCTCGTTGAAACCACTGTACCTGTTGCCAAGGGCGGTGTTCAGGCAACGAGATATTGGCATGGCCCGGCGCCGGATAAGTATGTACATAGGCATAGGCAGCTGTGAGTCGTACGTCGTCAGTTATGTAGAAGGTTGGGCCAAATCGGATGATGGCCTGCGACAAATCCTGAACATACTGATCCTTCAACCGCAGGTGCGCGTCGAACCAAAATCCCCATTTGTTGCTGATTCTGGTCTGGTTGAAGGCGCCAAACCACAGTTGTTCGTCGGTTGTAATGGTTTTTTGTCCGTGTAACAAACTGGACAGGGTCAGCAGCACAGGAATAATCCGAAGCGACCAGGTGTTAGAATGTTGCGTTTGCATGCTTTTAGGACACAATAGGTTTAGCTATTTAATTAACACG
>DLXL01000085.1:0-3209 GCA_003448025.1 Saprospirales bacterium
AACACTAAAACACTCAAACACTCAAACACTAAAAAATGCTTCGTCGCGATTTTCTCAAGTCTGGCTCATTAGCTACAGCTACATTGTTTTTACCCAGGTTTCTGAAAGCCTTGGAAGTGCCGGGTAGTATTATAAATAATGGTCGGAAGCTGGTGGTTATCCAGCTTAGCGGCGGTAATGATGGTTTAAACACCATTATTCCAACCCGCAATGAGGTATATTACCGTGAGCGTCCGCGCTTGGGTATAAAACGTGCTTCCGCGCTCCAGCTAACGGATGAAGTTGGTGTACACCCTGCGTTGAGCGGGTTAAAGGGGCTGTGGGACGATGGCGCCATGGCTGTTTTGAACAGCGTAGGTTATCCTAATCCGGATCGTTCCCACTTCCGAAGTATGGATATTTGGCATACGGGGAGTCCGTCCAATGCTTATTGGCAGACTGGTTGGCTGGGTCGGTATTTAGATGCACAATGCGCCGGCCGGCCGGCAGCTGCACTGGAGTTGGATGATACCCTTAGTTTAGCACTAAAGGGCGAATATGCCAAAGGCCTGGCCTTTCAGGATGCCAGAAGGTTGTATGAAAGTTCCCGTAGTCCGTATTTTTCAGAATACGCAGCTGCCAGAGGTCCGGTGACTAATGATGATGCCCCGGTAGATTATCTGTACAAAACCATGGCTGAAAGCCTTTCAACGGCTGATTATCTTTTTGAACAAAGCAGGAAAAAGCCCTCATCGGGTACTTACCCGACCAGCAGCCTGGGGAAAGACCTGAAAACTATTGCGTCCTTGATTCTTGCAGATACCGACACCTCTGTTTATTATGCTTCTATAGGTAGTTTTGATACCCATATTAATCAGGATGGGCAGCAAAAGCGACTTTTTCTGGAGTTAAATGATGCCTTAGCTGCTTTTGCTGCAGATATGAAGTCGAATGGTAAGTGGAATGAAGTACTGGTAGTCACGTTTTCTGAATTCGGCAGAAGAGTTGCGCAAAATGCATCAGGAGGCACGGACCACGGTACGGCAAATAATATGTTGCTCTTTGGAGATGCATTGAAGCAAAAGGGATTGTTGAATCCATTGCCTGATTTGACAGACCTTCAGGATGGCGATTTGAAATTTCAGGTAGATTTTCGTCAGGTATATGCAACAGTACTCCACAAATGGCTTGGCGCAGATGCTTCGACGATCCTGGGGGGCGCGTTTGAGCCTTTAAATTTTATTTAGGCTAACGCGAAAGCGACCGCTTCAACGTCATTTCATGCCGTTAATTGTATTCTTGCTGACGTTTAAAAGACCTTGGCATAAATTTAGTATTTAATTAAATGTAAAAATTACCTTTGTGGCTAAAATATAATCCTTTAATACATGCATCCCGTATGCATATTTAATCCGGCCTTTGGAAGTATGATGAAACGGAAAAGAGCAACCTTATAAATTCCCGTTTTCTTATTCTCCCCGTTGATTTATTCCCAACCGATTCAGGGTTTCCGGCCAAAAGTGGTCTTCTGATGCTGAAATGACAAACACAGCAACAGCCTACTTATTGTGCCTATTTGTTTATAATCAATTGATCCAGGCCTATGCGTGATCTCGTGGAACTTGTGGGATTGGTTAACAAGACCAAGTTAAAAGGAAGTGGTATGCTTAAATTCATCATCGAGCCCGACTCGAAGATGGAAATACTCTTTAACGCTTTACTTGACAAAAAAATTGAATCAGACGAAGATGCCAAATCCCTTTTCAAAAAGGGGGGGGGCGACGATGTGAATCTAACCAGCCTGAAAAACAAGTTGAAAGAACGACTTTTAGATGCCATCTTTCTCCTTGATTTTAAGGATGCTAACTTCACAAACCGTCAGAAAGCTTTCTTCGAATGTTATAAAAAATGGTCTGCAGCCATGACACTCCTGATCCGCAATGCCAAAATTACAGGCATTGATGTGTTGGAGCGACTGTTAAAGCACGCCAAGCATTTCGAATTTACAGAACTGACGCTCGATATTATTCGAGTACTTCGTCTTCAGTATAGCACAGTGGATGGTGATCTGGAAAAATATGAGGAGATGAAGGCTCAGTATCTGGAATACGAGAAGATCTGGCAAATGGAGAGTAAGGCGGAGTTTTTCTACTCCGAGTTGATGGCGCAGTATACTAACAGCAAATCTACCAAGGAGGAAGTTACACAACAGGCAGAGGAGTATTACGCAGAGTTGAAGCCCTTTATGGCGATATGCCCATCGTTCAAGCTACATCTGTTTGGCCGGATGGTACATCTGCTGATCTACAATAGCATTAATGATTACGTTGGGACGGCCAAATTTTGTGAAGATGCCATTGCGTTCTTTGATAAAAAAGATTACGACAGTGGCCTGCCGCTACAGGTATTTTACTACAACCTGATTGTCTGTTACCTCCAGTTGGGTGAATTTGATAAAGGGCAGAAGGCCATTGAGCGGTGTGAATATTTCTTTGAAGAAGGCTCCTTCAACTGGTTTAAACTTCAGGAACTTTTCTTCCTGCTCGCGGTTCGTACAGAGCACTGGGAAGAAGCTTACCACCTTTATGAAAGGGTTACCAACTATCCACGCTTCGAGGATAAACAAATCCAGATCGTGGAAATGTGGCGTATATTCCAGGCCTATGTTTTCTACCTGATTAAAATTGGAAAAATCCCGGACTCCATCCTCAGTGAACGCTCCAGACGATTCAAAATGGGCAAGTTTATCAACGAGATTACCTTGTTTGCCAAAGACCGGAGTGGCATGAATATCAGTGTCCTTATTGCCCAAATCCTTTACGCTATTGCAGAAAAAGATTACAAGAAATCCTCAGATCGCATCGAAGGCATCGAAAAGTATTGCAGCCGCTACCTCAAAGGCGATGCGACCTTCCGCAGCAATTGTTTCATAAAAATGTTGCTTCAGGTGCCACAAGCCAATTTCCACCGGGAAGCTTCAAGTCGCAAGGCAGAACGTTATTACATACAGCTTCGAACGGTGCCACTAGATGCTGCCAATCAAGCGCATGAGATTGAAATCATTCCTTACGAAATCCTTTGGGAATTGGTGCTCGAGTCACTACAAATGAAAATCTGGAGCGGAAAATAATTGGAGTCATTAGGTGCCATTAATAGTCATTTGAGTCATTTATTGGGCATTGAAACAGATTACTGTCCATTTTTTCTGACCCCTAAATGACTCAAATGAC
>DLXL01000085.1:3386-3854 GCA_003448025.1 Saprospirales bacterium
ACCCCTAAATGACTCAAATGCCCCTTGCCCCTCTCCCTAGTTGAGGCAAATTACTTACTTCTCATCCTTACTACCGGACAAATCATTTCTTCCAGGCTTATTCCGCCGTGTTGGAAGGTGTTGCGGTAATAGTTGTGGTAGTGGTTGTAGTTGTTGGGATAGAGGAAGAAATAGTCTTCCTTGGCAAAGATGAAGGTACTGCTGATGTTTGGCCGCGGCAGACCAGCTTTGAGCGGGTCTTTAATGGCCAATACATCCCGAGCTTCATATTGCAGATTTCTGCCTACTTTATAGCGCAGATTGGTAGTGGTTTCCCGGTCGCCTACCACTTTAGACGGGCTTTGAACACGTATGGTTCCATGATCGGTGGTTACAAACAATTGTACATCACGCCCCTCCAGTTTTTGCAAAGCTGTCCACAGCGGTGAGTGAAGGAACCAGGAACGTGTGAGCGAACGGTAGGCACGT
>DLXL01000085.1:3994-4900 GCA_003448025.1 Saprospirales bacterium
CATCGCCGGCCAGTTCTTTGAGTACTTCCATCTCTGTGCGCGCGTGGGAGAGCATATCGATGAAATTATACACAATCACGGTAACATCGTTGTTCAGGTAATGTAAAATGTTGTCGTTCAGTTCTTTACCATGATTGACATTGGTTACTTTGACATAATCCCATTTCACGGGCTTGCGGAAAGAACGTTCTATCTGTTTGCCCAGGAAGAAATCTTCAAACATGTTTTTCCCGCCTTCATCGGTGTCGTTTTTCCATTTGTCCGGGAAATTTTTTTCAATATCAGAAGGCATCATGCCGGCAAAAATAGCATTGCGGCTGTATTGGGTGGCTGTGGGGAGAATGCTGAAAAAGTACCCTTCATTTTCTGTGCGGAACTGCTCGTTCAATATCGGCTCAATCGTTTTCCATTGGTCGTAGCGCAGATTATCCAATAGTACTACGATGGTTGGTACGCCATTGCCAATGTGCGGGAAAATATGTTTCCGCATCATGGAGTGCGACATGATCGGACCTACCTCTTTCGTCCGATCCACCCAGTCAAAGTAGTTCTTGATGACGAATTTGGAAAACTCTGTGTTAGCCTGTTCTTTCTGTTGCGACAGGATTTCGCTCACACCTGTGGCCTGGTTGGCGTCTACGCGCATTTCCCAGTTTACAATTTTCTTGTACGCCTCCACCCATTGGTTTTGGTCCAGACCTCCCGTAATTTCCATGAATATTTCGCGGAATTCCTGTTGATAATTCTGGGCGGTTTTTTCGCTTAACAGGCGTTTGTTATCCAGAATTCTTTTGAGCGTGAGCAGAATCTGGTTGGGATTGACCGGTTTGATCAGGTAATCGGAAATTTGACCGCCAATGGCGTCTTCCATCACGTGTTCGGCTTCGTTTTTGGTAATCATCACCA
>DLXL01000085.1:5034-5239 GCA_003448025.1 Saprospirales bacterium
CTTCGTTTTTGGTAATCATCACCACTGGTACGTTCCGGTTGAGTGCTTTGATTTTCATGAGCACTTCCAGGCCGGTGAGCCCCGGCATACTTTCATCCAGGAATACTACGTCGATATCGGATGCCTGCTAATCATTAAGATCTAATGCATCAGGGGCAGTGGTGGCGGTGACTAGTTGGTAGGCGTTGGGTTGGGGGAGGGGCGG
>DLXL01000251.1:0-7698 GCA_003448025.1 Saprospirales bacterium
AATATTCACTTGTACATCCAGCACCTGTCCGGCAAGGTTGTGCTCAAACTGAAAGTAAGTGTTGGTCGTAAAAGGATTTGGATAGTTCAAAACGTGCGCTAAAGCTGCTTTTCCACCCTCTGCAACCACAAACTCGGTATATCCCTCTCCTGAATTATTGGCCACATCCCATCCTTTTACCTGAAGGGTATGACGGCCTTCGGCAAGGTTTCGTAAAGGATAAATGGCCTGACCTTTGCGGGCATCTCCTTGAGCACTTTCATAGAACTCATTGAGAATCAATGTTTCCAATACATTCCCATCCAACACGGCTGTTAAATCATGCCCAATACTGGTGCCCGTAACATTCATCCCGAAATCATCCGTACACTTAACCAATACTTTTGGGTTATTGTCTGTAATGCCACCAAAAGCAAAAGCATCTGTATTTAGAAAAGCCTGTACGTTTGGAGGTGTGTCATCTTGTACCAGTCCGGAATTACCTCCAATAATGATACTCTCGTCTGCACCTGCAGCGTCTAAAGGTGTTCCATTTTCAGCGTAATAGCTGATTTTGCCCTTTCCAAAGGTATAGTTGATGTCTTTCGGTACTACAAAATTAACCTTAAACGCACCATTGCTTACCTGAGCACTGCCCTTGAACAGAATATTTCGTTGTACTTTGAAATTTCGAATCTGGCTGCCGGGATCCTGACCAAGGGTTTGTAGTGTCTGAGATTTATCAAAAACCGTGACAAAAACCCGGCCATTGAAGTCATTCAGCAAATTACCGTTAATATCAGTCACAATTCCTTCCAGTTCCACTGGCATCAATGCCTTCAAAGTGTCTGGTTGACTCTGATTGATGGGCTCCCCATTAATTTTAGTGGTAGAAACACGATGTTCCGGGAAAGCCAGCAGCATGGTTGGATCACCAAGAAGGGTAAAACGGCGTGCATTGCGCACATCACTGGTAAGTGCGTTTTTGGCATCCTTTAAAACCTCACCGATACTGTGATATTGGCCATCGACTCTTTGGAAGATAAAATCCTGTACGGCATCCGTAAGATCCTCATTACCAGCAATATATACAGATCGAACAGTAGTATACAAGGCAATAGCACCTGAATTGATCTTCAAAAAGGCCTGTTCCCCACCGGTTAGTGTGGTATAATCATCATATCCACCAAAAGTACAAGTAGCAGTAATTACCAGCGGGTAACGATTGGGGTTATCCCAGCCGGCTATGTCGTTATTATCCACTACGCGTTCCTGGGACAAGCCTCTGGGGCCGCCATGACCAATGTAATTGGTGATCAGCATGCCCTTAAACATTTCCGAATTGATAGCCGCTTTGGCATCAGGAAAACGCTGTCCGGCGGAAGTAGCAACTTGCTGATAAGCATCAAAATAGATCTTACTGATGTTGAACCAGGATTCAGCTGCTCCATTTTCATTGGCCAGCTTATCCGCCTGGTCAATATGGGCATTACCGTCCTCGTCGTCTGCTATATACAACGACCGCAAACGCCAGTCTCCAAGCGTAACCGGATCTTTATCGTAAGCAATGAGCTTATTGACGATATTCCGGGCATCATCCAGGGTATTACATACAAACCGGCCAACGGCAATGTCTAAAGCACCTGTCAATGTACCACTTTCTCCCGGGCTTAGCAGGGCAAAAAAGTCGTCGGAAGGAAAAGCGTCAATTGGACTGAAAGATTCTGCTGTTTCAAAAGCAGGAATAAAGTCCTTGTTCTCTTCACTATTGGTATTGTTTTTTGGGTCGAAAGAAGCATCGCCGAAAAGCAACAGTGAGTGAAATTTATCGGGATTTCGTTCCAGCAACATCCGGGCGAAATCGCGGATGGCTGTTGGATCTTTTGCACCGGAAGAAAACTCATTATACAACTGGAGCACATTGACCGTCACAACATCCAGATTTGAATGTTCTCGGCGGTGGGTTGCAAATCGCTCTACCTCCGCTTGAAATTCAGGATGATAGATCACTGCAAAGTGCACATTATCTATGCCATGCAGGTTCTGATTTGCAATCTTTCCGGCTGTTTTTTCCGGTTTTGGAAAACTTCCGGCATCCGTAAAAGCTACAAAGTTGCGAAGCGTACCATCGGTAGCGCTACCAAATTCTACCACGGATCCGTTTTGCGTTTTTTGTTGGAGCTGTGGCGTTTGAGGGTTGGTTACATCCCAGACAGTGGCATTGCCGGTTACGCCGGAAATGCGGAAGGTAGCTGCAGGCTGTGCCAGGGTTTGCAAATCGCGAAATTCCAGTACCGGACCGGCCATTTTCAATTGCCGGCGAGCGTTGATCTCTATGTAATCCAGCCAGCCTTCGCTTTGTGCGCTCACTTCCGGGTATAGGACCCGAACTTTAAAGGCATCTTCGCTGGGTTGAAAAGTGCCTGTAATGGCGGCATTGGAGGCAAAACTGGCGTCGTTATTGGATACCGACACACCAGATAGCGTTTTTGAGAAGCTACTGCCGGCAACTTCAAACCGAACGGTTTGGCTTACACTGCTTCTTCCGGCAAATTCGGCTCGGATGCGGGCATTACTTCCGGCAACCAGATTAGGAAAACTAAAATCAAAAGACTGGTCCCGTGATTGATAGAAATAACTTCCAAACCAGCGTTTTCCGGAACCTTGAGAAGTAGCGTTAAAGTTCAGGAGATTGGTTTTTTCTTCCTCCAGTCGTTGATAATCATCAAACTCTTCCGTTACGTAAGAAGCTGAAACACTGGGTTTATCCCCAATGCGCAACCCAAAACCATCGCCGGTTTTGATAAAATACCAGGCATTCAGGTCGTAAAGGTTCAGGCGTACCGTTAGCTCAGGGTCCGTTGGATGCGGACGGTGGATCCACGGACGCGGGCCCACGGCGTAAAAAAGAATATAATCGCCGGTATTAAACTTTCCATCCTCTTCACCAACCACCTGAATGGCGTTTTCCATAAGGTCGTCCGGTCGTGGATCGCTGTTTTTTTCAGCGAGCATATAGCCTCCATTGCCATACAGGCGTATGCTGCGGGGGTCGATGTTATCCAGATCAGAGATACCTAACTCATTTTTTAGAAATGCGTAATCCAGTTTGTAAATGCCGTTTTGCGCTACTCCAAACTTGTACACATTTCCGGAATTCAGCACTGAGGTGTACGTAAATCCATCCCGGTCCAGAGCCGGGGTAGGAGGTACTGGTTTAGGCGTGATTTGAACATTAAGGGTAAAACTTTTGATTCTTTCAAAACTGCTGCCGTTTTTCCGAATGGGAATGAATTTCACCCGGCCGAAATAACGATTGCGCTCATGTTCCACCATAGTATTGAGCACCACATCAGCGTTCAAAAAGGCATCATCCGGGGAAGATTTTTTAGGAAATGTTTCCCATTGGACGGCCACCAGTTCTGCCTGTAAATCGGATGGGCTGTTGAGTGGAAAACGTTCGGAATATACGGGTAGTGACCGGGCCTCATCTCCAAAAGAGCAACCGTCGAATTTCCAAACCTCCATAGTGGTTCCATCGGCCAGAATATAGGTTGTGGCCTTGTTCATCCACTGGATTTGACGTTCCACGGGGAACGTACCCTGAGCTGGAAGCGTATAGGTTAAAAAAGGCGCTAGAAAAAGGAGTAAGTGTCGATTTTTCATGATCAAAACCAGTTTTTATCGGTGCAGAGGAATGGCGCAAAGGATGGCTGGCGGGTTGCCTGTGTAAATTCTGTTTCTTTGTGCCAAAATTATTCACGTGCCTACATTTTCGAGCTTTCTTTGGTCGTTAGGCTTATGCATTCTGTTTGCATGCAGCAATGGGAGCAAACGCGATATTAGTGCATATTACTATCCAGTAAAAGACCTTAAAGGAGGAAAAGTTTATGAGTATGTTGTTTCGCAAAACGATTCCGTAATGCCTGAATACTGGTATTACCGCACTTTTGTGCGTGATAGTGGCCTTTTTCTGGTTGGAACCTATTATGATCATCGTTTTCAGATCGGCCAGATCATCCGTGAAAAAATCACAAAAAGTGGTGCTTTGGCCAAAGAATGTCATTTGTATGAAGCAGATCCCAACCCGGAAACAGAGGGCGGGCGAATACACACCAAAACATTGATTCTGGCCGCCAACAAATTTCCCTATGCCGTAACGGACTCCTTAGGGGTTTTTGTCTTCAAATTGCAATTTAATCCACCGGATGATACAGAGTCTACCTTTGTTGTGGAGCGAAGCCGCCGTTTTTTAGGAGACGGACCGAATTTTGAGTACGACGGTAAAAAATTTCCTTGTATCCGGTTTGCCTTAAAGGAAACCATTGGTAATGCCGGGGCGGGTATTGATCCGGTTGAAAGCAGTGGGGAAGAATGGTATGCCAAAGGGCTGGGTTTGGTATACTACCGGAAAGTATATGGATCGGGCGATTTTAAAGTTGAAGCCCGTCTTACGGATATTTTTACGATGGCAGAACTCGAACAGCGGGCAACCGCTGTATTTGGGGAATAGTTTTTGTAGTATTTCCATTTTTCGGGCAACCCAAACACCAAAAAAAACACCATTTTAAAGCCCAAAATAGAGGGTAGCGGCGGTTTTGCCGGTCTTTTTTGAATCCAAACCTGCTTTTTAAGAATATTGACATGAAAAATATGTGGAAAATAGCCCTACCGGCTGTTGTGCTGCTGTGCATGATATTTGTCACAGCTTGTGTTACAACCAAGAAAAAAGGGCAGGAAACCAGTAAAGGCAAGAAGGCTTACCACTCTTTCACCAATAAGTACAATTATTGGTTCAATGCCGATGAACTGTTCCGGCTTACCACGGATAAACTGGAGGAACAGCATAAAGACAATTACAGTCAAATTCTTGAGATCTACCCCGAGGCCGCCGCTGATCCAACCGGTGTACGCGCCGATCTGGATAAAGTGATCCAAAAATCAGCAAAAGGCATCTCTCTGCACCGCCCGGGTACCTGGACCGACGATAACTACGGTCTTATGGGGAAAGCACAATTCCTGAAACGAGATTTTGAAACAGCTGAGGCTACCTACAAATTTATTAAAGAGGAACAGGATCCCCAACGTAGCTCCAAATCCAAGCTGAAGTCTAAAAAATCTTCGAAACAAAAAACCTCGGACCGCAAAAAAGCAGCGGCTAAAAAGAAAAAAGAAGCAGCGGCCAAAAAGAAAGCGGCTGCGAAAGAGCGCAAGAAAAAAGCAGCAGCCAAAAAGAAAGCAGCCAAAAACAAGAAAAAAGGCGGCAAGAGTACGCCAAAAGCAACAGATACTAAAAAACCTGCTGAAGCACCAAAACCAAAAGACAGCGAAGAGCTTAAACTTTCAGGGGCCAATCCTTATGACCAGCCAATGGGTCGGACGCATGATTTTCCTTCTGCAATGATCTGGTATGGCCGTACCCTGACCGAGCGCGATAAGTACGATGAAGCAGAATTTTTGTTCCGGGAACTTTGGGAGAACCGATATTTCCCTAAATCACTGCATGATGAACTGGCTACTGCAGAAGCTCGACTGCTGATTAAACAAAAAAAGTACGAGCTGGCAATTGAGCCCTTATCTAAGGCGGTTGAACTCACCACCAGTAAAAAACGCCGGGCGCGACTTTCCTATATTCTTGCACAGTTGCACGAACGTTCCGGAAGGTACCAGGATGCCTATGCTGCATATGAAAAAGTACTGGACAGCAAACCAGCCTACGAGATGGAATTCAATGCCAGAATGCAACAAAATGCAGCTGGTTGGGCCAATGGCAAAACCAATAGTGATGCAGCACTCAAAAATTATGAGCGAATGGCCTCCGATGTCAAAAATCAGGAATATCGGGATCAGTTATATTTTTCCATGGCCACTATTGCCCTCAAGGATGGTAATAAAAAGGACGGCATAAGCTACCTGCGCAAATCCCTGTCATACAATAAAAACAACACCGCCCAACGTGCGGAAGCCTACCTGAAGCTTGCCGATCTATACTTTGAAGACGAACAGTTTGTGCAGGCTAAAGCATATTACGATAGTACCCTTACCGTATTACCGGCAGACGATATACGGCACAAGCGTGCTACAGAATATGCCGCAAACCTCAAGGATATTGCCCGTCTGATCCAAACTATTGCAGCCAATGACAGTATTGTCCGGGTTTTTAATATGAGCGACGACGAGCGCAAAGATCTGGCTAAGGCAATTAAAAAACAACGGGAGGCAGAGGAGGCAGCAGCCATTCGTAACGCAGCCAATCAACCCGCCGGACCGGCAAAAGCCCCGGCGCCGGTTGCAGGAGCCAAACAAACTACCTTTTATTTTTACAACGAAACCTTCCTTAAAAAAGGCCGTAAAGACTTTAGCCGAAACTGGGGTGAACGCAAACTGGATGATAACTGGCGCCGGAGTAATCGCGTGGCGGCTGGTGGGCCAGATGATGCTTTGGGAGCAGATAGTACCAAGAACAACGCTGTGGCAGATGCCGAGTTAAAGGATATTTTTTCCAACATTCCAAAATCTATGGAAGAATTATCGGTATTACACATGGCTACCTATGAAGCGATGTATCAGCTGGGTACCTTATATCGGGATCGATTGCAGAATAATGTGCGCTGTACCGGTACACTAGAGGAACTTCAAACCCGATACCCGGACACGGCTCGGTATGAAAAAGAAACCTGGTATTATTGTTATTTGGCTTTCAATGACCTGAAAAACCAGGAAAGAGCACAGTTTTATTATGATAAGCTGATTGAAAAATACCCCAAAAGCGCCTACGCACGCACACTCACAGATCCCAATTTCCTGAATGCAACCAAGGAGCGTGAGCGTGATCTGAATAAGTATTATGAAGAAACCTACACCCTTTTTCAAAAGGGCGGGTACAAAGAGGCTTACACCAGATGTGAAGAAGCGCCTAAAAAATTTGGCTCTCAAAACCCTTTGGTGGCCAAGTTTGCGCTGTTGAGTGCATTGTGTACCGGAAGCCTGAGTGGAAACGACGCATATTGTGCTGCTCTGGGCCAGGTTATCAAGCAGTATCCGGATCAGCCGGAGGCTACCCGGGCCCGGGAAATTGCCCGCGTACTTTCCTGTAAAGGATTTGAAGTAGATGAAAAGAAGAAAACAGATACTCCCATCGATGATGCATTTACCCTGGAGGACGATAAACTGCACTACTTCATTATCGCTCTGACGGGCGACAACTTCCGTTTGGATGAAGTGAAGGCAGCGGTAACGGATTATAACAGTGAATTCCACAAGGTAGAACAACTGCGTATTTCCAATATTTTCCTTGGAACGGATACCAACACGCCTATCGTGGTAATCCGGAAATTTGACAACAAGGAGCAGGCGATGAGGTATTACAACGAGGTGAAAAGTCAGAAAGATTTTTTGGGTGAAACAGCAAAAAAAACCTATAATAAGGAGATGTTTGCCGTAACTCAGGAAAACTACCGGCGAATTTTAAAAAACAAAACCCTTAACGGATACCGGGAGTTTTACGAGGAAAACTATTTGAAAAAGAAATAGATGGCAAAATTCAAAATGACCCTGGAGTATGACGGGTCGAGATATGCCGGCTGGCAACTCCAAAAAAATGATCGCTCTATTCAGGGTGAGTTATTGGATGCAGCCGCAAAAGTATTTGGGGATCAACCCATTGAAGTGTATGGTGCCGGTCGGACAGATGCCGGAGTTCATGCCACCGCACAAGTT
>DLXL01000251.1:7834-8075 GCA_003448025.1 Saprospirales bacterium
CGGACAGATGCCGGAGTTCATGCCCGTGGGCAGGTAGCTCACCTGGGCGTTGTGGAAACCCGGCTTACCACAGACCAGATTCGGATTGGGTTAAACGACATACTACCCCATGATATAAACATCCTGAAGGTAGAAAAGGCTCACCCAAAGTTTCATGCCCGGCACGACGCCAGGAGCCGGAGTTACACCTATCAGATTTCCAAACGCCGTGATGCTTTTGGAAAAAAATACGTTTGGTGGG
>DLXL01000644.1 GCA_003448025.1 Saprospirales bacterium
TCGCCAGAGGCTAACCAGTTACGCAAAATTTTATATATGGGTAGACGGGAGTGTTGTTTTGCCCAATCACGATGATGGTTATTTAGAGTTGGCGAACAGCTCCGACTTCACCATTAAACTGTACCCGAAACCACTCTGTCATTTCGATTTTCCGCCCATACCCAATGAAGGGAGTAACTCCGGGATGTATATATTTTCCAATATAGCCACTATGTATGTATTTAATCTGAATGATTCGGCAGGGTTGCAACAAATTAAAAACTGGATTTACGGTGTTGCTGCCCCGGATCAGCATGTAAGGGGTACTTTTAAAGTAGTGGATAAGACCAGTCAGGAGATCCATAAAGAAGGCGCCTTTGATGTTTTCTGCCCAACGGGAGATACTACCACGGTTTGGCTGAACTGGTAAAAATTACCACCGATAGCAACTTAGCGGGATGATATGGTATTAGATAGGACTTTTTAGGGAATTGGATTTTATCCCACCCCTTTCCCTACCTTAGCCATTCCACCCAACCACACCTCTCACCCATGGCACAACCAATTCAAACCCCGGGCGTATACATCGCAGAACAAAATGCATTCCCAAATTCAGTAGTGCCAGTACCCACCGCTGTACCCGCCTTTATCGGGTACACGGAAAAAGCCGCACGGAACCAACAAAGTCTGACCATTGTCCCCACCCGGAGTTCGTCGCTTGGGGAGTATCAAACGTTGTTCGGAGCAGGGCCGGAAACCCGGTACGAGCTCAGCGCTTCTGGCGATAAAGCAAAGCCCTTTGCACTGAACACTCAAACAGAAACCCGTTTTCTGCTGTACTATAGCATGAAACTGTTTTTTGCCAATGGGGGCTCTGATTGTTTTATCGTTTCTATCGGGGATTACCATCAAATGCCCGGCCTGGCGGATTTTGATGGTGCATATGAGGAAAACGGGAAAAGCCAGTTGAAAGGGATTGCAGCCCTGGAAACAGTGCCAGAGCCCAGCCTGCTGGTAATTCCGGATGCTGTACTGCTGGGGCCGGAGGATTGTGCCGCCGTACAACGACTCATGCTTGCCCATTGTGCAAAAATGGCCAGTCGCTTCGCGATCCTGGACGTTTATATGGATGAAAACGATCAAAACCAGCCTGATACAGTGCAAATTGTGCAGGATTTCCGCAACAGGATTGGCACGGATCACCTGGCATGGGGCGCTGCTTATTACCCTTGGCTGCACACCAGTGTCACGGTCGGGGAAGACGTTCTTTTCAGACATGTGGCGCGTGGTTCATGGGAAAGCCTGATCCAGTTGCTTTTGGCGGAAACAGACGAAGCCGCGTTGAAAGGATTGGACAAAAAACGCGCTGATACCATAAGAACGGAGATCAAAAAGATCCGGGATGCTGGAACGGAGGATGCCACCGGTAAACAGGATAAAGCCTTGCACCAAACCTTATTGGCAGTCAGCCCGCTATACCAAACCATCATGGCAGCTATTCGGGAGAAACTCAGCTTTTTGCCGCCCAGTGCTGCCATTGCGGGTGTTTACTGTATGGTAGACAACCAGATGGGCGTATTCAAGGCGCCGGCCAACATAAGCATTAACCTGGCTACCCACCCTGCGGTGAACATCACCAACGAAGCGCAGGAGGACCTGAACGTGCCGCTCAACGGGAAAGCGGTCAATGCGATTCGGTTCTTTCCCGGTATGGGCGTGTTGATTTGGGGCGCACGAACCCTGGATGGGAATAGTCCGGATTGGCGTTATGTATCGGTTCGGCGCACGCTGATTTATATAGAGCAATCCATCAAATATGCGCTTGAACCTTATGTATTTGAGCCAAATGATTCCAATACCTGGACCACTGTACAAGCCTTGATTTCCAATTTCCTGACCAATTTCTGGATGCAGGGCGGCCTGACCGGCGCCAAGCCCAACGATGCCTTCAACGTAGCTATTGGGCTCGGCACTACCATGACAGCAAACGATATCCAGGATGGAATCATGCGTGTGCAGGTGATGGTTGCGGCAACCCGTCCGGCAGAGTTCATCCTGTTTACGTTAACGCAGAAAATGCAGGGGGGATGAATAAACGCTTGGCAGTGGGAGTGCTATGGATGAACAGTCCACCAGCGTTGCACCTGGTGGAAACACAAGTGCGGCGGGGAAGTCTGAAAACACCATAGATCTCATAGACATACCACACGATCACCCAATAATTCCCTATTTTTGCCAACTCCCATTCATAAGCACCCATGTCTACACTCGCCGAAAAACTCCAACATATTGAATCGCTCCGTTCCAGGATTGAATCAAAGGGCAAACTCCGAGAGGAGGTTTTGCGCAAGATTTCGTATAAATTCAGGCTCGAGTGCAACTACCATTCCAACAAAATTGAAGGCGGTACGCTTACCAAACCAGAAACACGCAGTGTAATGGTTGGCAATATAACAGTATCAGGCAAACCACTTAAAGACATTCGGGAAATGAAGGGGCATGATGAGGTAATGCAGGATATGTTACAACTGGGCAAGGGAGAAAAGCGCATTTCTGAAAAACGCATTAAGGATATACATAAGCAAATCATCATACCTGATTCTCCGGATCAGGAAGCTGAAATTGGCCAGTGGAAGCAGACGGGAAATCACATTTTGAACTACCGGCTTGAAAAATTTGAATTCACCTCTCCAGAGGAGGTTCCTGAATCGATTCATGATCTATTAAATTGGCTCAATGCTGGACTCGATAAAATCCATAGTCAGCAAAAAACTGCACCAAATCCGCTGTTATTGGCATTTGAGTTTCACACCAAATACCTCACTATTCATCCATTTACAGATGGCAATGGGCGTACTGCTCGTCTACTCACTAATCTGGTGCTGATTTCCCTTGGGTACCCACCATTTTGGGTCATGGAAGGTGGCGAAAAAGACACATACAATCGTTACCTGGCAGATGTTCAGGCTTATGGTGGCAGTCCTGATTTGTTGTACACTTTTTTGGCCGGTCTGGTAGAGCGATCCCTGCAAATCACACTTGATGCGATTGAAGGTAAGGAAATTGAAGATGTAGATGATTGGGCCAAAAAACTCCAGTTATTAAAAAGCCATCTACCTTCGGAAGATGCCTTAAAGGTTGCTCGTAATGAGGAGTCCACAAATTATGTTTATCATAATAGTATTAAGGTAGTTGTAGGCGCTTTAATGGAGAAACTGAGCGATTTTGACGAACTTTTTCTCACAAAAAGTATGATTATTACCTCAGCTGCTACCCAGCTTAAGCTGGATAATCCTGCAGATTTAATGAATAAAACGCCTCCATTTAATCATCAAATAGCTGAAGAGCTAACCTTTAATTATGATCTTCACGGATACAAAAAAGAAACAGGAAATCCATTTTCCATCTACTGTAGGGTACGTTGGAAGCTGGAGACCTACTTTTATTCCTGTTCTATTGATCATATTGCGGAACCAAACTTTCTGCAAAAGCGATACGATGAATTTTACACACCCGAGGAGGTCAGTATAATCGTGGGAAAATGCGGCGAGTATTTGATCCAGCAATTGGAACGCAACCTTCAATTGTGAAACCAATGACCAACCTTGATGCCCTAAACGGTCCTCAAAAGGAAGCTGTTGTTAGTCAGGATAGTAGAATTTTGGTTCTTGCCGGAGCAGGCTCTGGCAAGACAAAGACGCTTTTGCAAAAAATCATTTATCTTATAGAAGAAAGAGGCGTTAGTCCGCTGGATATATTGGCTATCACGTTTACCAAAAATGCGGCAAACGAAATGCTGGATCGCCTCATCATGGTGGCCGATCATTCTGGCGCGTATGCAGCCCTAATGCATGACAAAAAAAAGTCAAAAACAGAAAAAGACTCTGCAAGACGAGAGTATGTCAGGAAATATAAATGGATTGAAGGGCTGACCATTCGTACATTTCACAGTTTTGGATATTATCTGTTGCGCACTTTCGGGGTGAATGAATTTGACAACAGGTTCAGGATTATTGGTGAGGAGAAAAGCACTGACCTGGATGAATTCTCCAAATATCTCGCTCCGGAAACAGCCCAGGAGGTGTTCCATAAACTTATTATTCAACAAAGTGAAAACAATGGATATCTGCTTGCATTGAAACGCTATATACTGGATTATGTGGTTGATAAAATCCATTTGAAGGACGGTGGTATGCCTTATGGGCATAGAGATGGTAAGTTTTACACTTCCCTTGACGGCACTAAGGTTCGCTCCAAATCATATCAGTTTATTGCGGATTACTTTTTTAGGCACAGCATTTCATATCAGTATGAACCTGTTCTACAGATCAAGGATTTTCCCTTTAGCCCGGATTTTTTTGTCCCTGCAGCCAATCTGTACATCGAGCATGTAAGCAATAGAAGTTATCCGATGCAGGCTAAAGAGGAACAATTTCAAAAGGGAGGTATTCTGTATGCCAAGACTTTTGAGTCAATGGCTGAAAATTCTGCCCTGTTCACACATGTGCTGGACAACCTCATCAGAGGTCGATTGCCTGCCGGGCACGATACCTCCAAAATCATTACCTTCCAGGAGGCATTCAAGGGTCACCTTGACCATGTAAAGGAATTCGTGCGAATGGTTATGCGCATTACCGACCTGGTTAAGGTGGAAAGTCTTAGTCCCGAACAAGTGCTATTTAATTCACGCAAGGATCAGCATGAACGGGTCCGCGTTTTTTATGAACTTGCTATCCCTATCATTTTGGCCTATGAGCAATACTGCATCAACAAATCCTATCTGGATTTTAATGACCTCATTTCCCGGACGGTTTCTTTACTTAAAAACCAGGAGGATATCACACATAAAGTTCGAAACCGTTACCCCTTTGTCCTGGTAGACGAATTTCAAGATGTCAATAACCTCCAAGTTGAGTTAATAAAACTGCTCCTCACAGAAAAGACACAACTGTTTTGTGTTGGCGATGATTGGCAGAGCATCTATGGATTTCGGGGATCAAACGTTGATTATATCATTGACTTTGAACGTCATTTTCCAGAGTCGAAAATCATCAAACTAAACCTGAATTACAGGAGCACACAAAATATCGTTGGCGCAAGCAATGAAGTGATCAAAAACAACCGGTATAAAATCGAAAAGGACATTCTGGCATCCAAGAGTTCACATCATAAAATTGAAGTATATGCTGGTACCGTTGAAGAAGAAAATGTGGCGTATTGCATGAAAAAAGTCCAGGAATGTATAGAAGAGGGTATTCCTGGCGAAGAGATTTTGTTTTTGTATCGCAGGAGTAAGATGTTTACACCCTACTTTGAAGGGTTAAAAAAAGAGGGTTTACGCGTGCAGTATAAGACGATACATGCAGCAAAGGGCTTGGAGGCCAGGGTGGTGTTTATCGTAGGACTCACTGATGGATACGGAGGATTTCCAGATATTTGGCTGGAGGATCGGATATTCCAGGTCATAAAAAAAGCAAACCTTGATTTGCTTATGGAAGAAGAGCGCCGCTTGTTTTATGTGGCCATCACCAGGACTAAAGACAAACTTTTCCTCATCACAGAAAAAGGCAGGGAATCCAGTTTTTTGAAGGAAATCCCAGAGACATACACAATACGAACGGGAGTTCCGTTGAAATCAGTTGTAGAAGAAGTTCGGATTTGTTCAAATTGTAGTCGTCAGTTAGAAAAAATGTTTGGTTATTGTCCGTATTGCGGAGAAAAGCAAAAATAGCGTTGCTTTGACTTGTTGCTTGGCTGTAGCATTAGGCTTCCTGCGAAAGTTGTTTGAGAGAAGGAAAAGCTGTCTTTTTTTGTCCTTCGTGGCGAATTTTACAGTCTAAAACAAAAAACCCCAAGCCACCTCTTCCTGGTCAAAAGACCATAAAAGCGGCGGCTAGGGATCTGTGTTTAGCAAAAAGAGGCGTCAACAAGCCAACTTTTCGGAGGATACACTATTAATAAGGGTCTGCCTCATGATACCGTTGGCGGCGGCGCTCAAAACTGCTTCAAGGGCTTATACCTTAGCCATGCCATTTTCCACCATTTTGGCGGCTTGGTTTCTCACGGCTTCCAACTTGCCCGTTACTTTGTCAAGCAATTCATTCAGGCCGTCTATTGCATCATCCTTCTTTTGTACTATTTTTTTCCGGGTATCAACACCTTTAGCCGGTGCAAAAAGCATACCCAGAATGGCTCCAGCGGCTACGCCTGCTGCAATGCTCAATACTATTCTACCAGTTGGCATGACCTTGTTATTTAAAGGTGAATCATTAAAGAACTGTACAAATGTGTGGGTTTGCGGCAGAAAAACGGTTATATATTTTGGAAAAAAAGTTGCGTTTTGTACCTGTTTT
>DLXL01000125.1:0-3341 GCA_003448025.1 Saprospirales bacterium
AACACCAAAACACCAAAACACTCATTTATGTACAAAAACAAAAAAGTTGTTGTGGTTTTGCCGGCGTACAATGCCGCGCTGACGCTGGAGAAAACCTATCGGGAAATACCGTTTGATCTGGTGGATGAGGTGATTTTGTGCGATGATCATAGTCGTGACAATACGGCCGATCTGGCCCGTTCGCTGGGCATTCAGCATGTGATCGTGCATGAGAAAAACAAAGGCTACGGCGGAAACCAAAAATCTCTGTATAACAAGGCTTTGGCCATTGGTGCGGATATAGTGATTATGTTGCACCCGGATTATCAATACACACCCAAGCTCATTCCAAGTATGGTAAACATCATTGGCGAGGAGCTGTATCCGGTAGTGTTAGGCTCGCGCATTCTGGGAATGGGTGCTTTGAAAGGTGGTATGCCGATGTACAAGTACATTGCCAACCGGTTTCTGACTTTTACTCAAAACCTGCTGATCAACTACAAACTCTCGGAATATCACACCGGTTACCGGGCTTTCAGCAAGGAAGTGCTGTTGGGCATCAACTACAATCAGAATTCCGATGATTTTGTGTTTGACAACGAGATGTTGTCGCAAATCGTGTATGCCGGTTTCGATATCGGCGAGGTAACCTGTCCTACCAAGTATTTTGAGGAAGCATCCAGCATCAATTTCAGCAGAAGCATGAAATACGGCCTGGGTGTGCTCCGGGTTTCTTTTAACCACTGGCTACAGCGGATGGGTTTGGCTAAGTTCGCGATGTACGGAAAGCCTGCCTGAGTAATAGGTAGGTTGAGTAAAAACATGAGTCATCCCGAATTGGGGTGGCTCATGTTTTTTTATGGCTTCGAGCATCAGACCTCGGCAGAGGTCTAACCTTTGTAGCAACATGGTTTAGGTGATTTTAGGACCTCGCAAGAAGTCCAACCTCGCAGCGTAAGTTGGACCTCTTGGGAGGTCCCGGATGTTTTTATATATGCCAAATACAGTAACTATTTTAATTTTTAAAATTAAATCATTGATTTATAATGTTTTTATGAAAAATATATAAAAAGTGACAGGAACAAATGCCAAAAAATGTCTTTGCTAGTCCGGGCAGCATGCCCAACATTTGCAGTATCAAAAGTGTGTCGAACGAATTCGTATTGATTTTTTCTTCTCCGGGCCCTTGATTTGAGCCCTTTTAACCTGAAAAAAGAACAACATGATACCCATGCGCTACCTACTACTTACCTTATGCCTGTTTGGCCTGGCCTTTCTGCCGGCTGGCCATACTCAATGCGATTTTCAAACCAGCACAACCACAAGTGCCGTTTCATGCTTTGGCGGCTCAAACGGTGCTATCAACCTGACGGTGACCAACGGCGCCGGGCCAATTATCTACCTGTGGTCAAATAATTCAACCACAGAGGATATCACAGGATTGACAGCTGGAATTTACACGGTCACCGTGACAGATGGCCTGGGTTGTACGGCCACTGCCGATGGCCAAGTCAATCAGCCGGCAGCAGCCTTAACGGTTTCATTCCCCCCATATGAACTGAATTGTTTTACCCCTTCGGTACAGGTGACCCCCAATGTTTCCGGAGGAACCCCTCCGAATAGTGCGTATATTTGGTCGAATGGTGCCACAACGGCTTCGATTTCAGTGACTAACGCTGGTGTTTATACCTTAACAGTGAGTGATGCGAACAACTGTACGGCTGCCGGATCAGCCGTTGTGGCACAGAACACTCCATTGCCGATTGCCTGCGTAGCTCCAGCGGCTATACTGACATGTTCACAGACATCTGTGGTGCTGAATGGATCTTGCTCTTCTCAAGGACCCAATTTTACGTATGCCTGGATTTGGTCGAATGGACCTGTCATTAGCACTAGTCTTACCCCAACGGTGAATCAGCCCGGGACTTATTCCCTTATTGTCACCAATGTTACCAACGGGTGTACTGCGGTGTCGAGTGTTACGGTGACAGAAGACATCATTCAACCACTGGCCTTTGCAGGGCCCGACCTGCAGTTGCCCTGTGGCGGCGGCGTAGTTACTTTGGCAGGAACGAGTAGCATCGGCCCTAATTTTACCTATTTGTGGACTACAGCCAACGGCAATATCCTAAGTGGGCAGAATACCATTAATCCCATTGTAAATCAGCCGGGTACCTATCAGTTATTGGTGACCAATACCCAAAACGGCTGTACGTCTACAGATATGGTAGTGGTTACGCCCGGCAACTCCGGCCTTTGCAGTCAGATTCACGGGCGCGTACTGGAGGATGTTGATCAGGACTGTCAAACAGACCCGGGCGATGAGCCGCTTGCTCATTGGATAGTGCTGGCAGAAGGTACGCTGGGTACCTATTATGCTGTTTCGGATGCCAATGGTGAGTATCAGCTATTTGTAGAAGCCGGAGATACGTATAAGGTATCTGCTATTCCACTGAGTATTCTGTGGGGGGCATGTCCGCCGGTTTCTGATGTGGTAGTTTCGATGCCCAATCAGACGTATAACGCCCAGGATTTGTTGTTTAAAAAGTTGGCGGGTTGTCCTTTGCTCTCGGTTGACATTTCTTCCGGAAACTTGAGGAGGTGTTTTAGCAATAACTGGTTCAGTGTTGCCTATTGCAATGAAGGTACGGAACCTGCCACCAACGCCTATGTGGATGTAACCCTGGAGTCCTGGTTTACCATTATTAGTACCTCCAAACCTTTTTTAAATCAAGGAAACAATGTATACCGCTTTTTAGTTGGCGATCTGGATCCTGGTGATTGCGGCAATTTTAACATCACAACATTTTTAAGCTGCGACGCGGCCTTCGGGCAAACACATTGTGCAGAAGCGCATATTTATCCGGATACCACATGTATCCCTACAGATCCATTGTGGAATGGCGCCAGCCTGCGCATTCAGAGTGCCTGCTCAGCAGATTCGGTTCGTTTTGAGATTAAAAATGTTGGTTTCGGTAATATGACAGAATCCGTTGATTATATTGTCATTGAGGATCAGGTGATGCTCATGAGCGCACCAGTGCAACTCAATGCAGGTCAGGCTATAACAGTAAGTGTACCCGCTAATGGAAGTACCTGGCGTTTGGAGGTGGATCAGGTTCCTTTTCATCCGGGTTATTCCTTTCCTGCCATCTCGGTAGAAGGCTGTACTACTGCTCCGGTTTTCTCCACAGGTTTTGTGAATATGTTCCCGCAGGATGATGCCGATCCGTACCTCGACATACATTGTCAGGCCAATACAGGCTCGTACGATCCGAATGATAAAACCGGTTATCCGCTGGGGTATGGCGCCAATCATTACATCCGCCCGGGTACCCCGCTGGAATACCTGATCCGCTTCC
>DLXL01000125.1:3475-3867 GCA_003448025.1 Saprospirales bacterium
ATACCTGATCCGCTTCCAGAATACGGGTAATGATACGGCCTTCACCGTAAGAATTGAAGACACACTTTCGCAATGGCTCGATCCGGCTACCTTCCGGCCGGGTGCAAGTAGCCATGACTACTCCTGGAATCTGAGTGGCGCAGGGTTACTCACTTTCCTTTTTGAAAACATACTACTGCCTGATTCCAATGTAAATGAGCCGGCATCGCACGGGTACGTAAAATTCACCATCAACCACCAGGCTGATGCGCCGCTGGAAACGGTCATTGAAAATA
This sequence comes from Saprospirales bacterium, assembly GCA_003448025.1. Classification (GTDB taxonomy): domain Bacteria; phylum Bacteroidota; class Bacteroidia; order Chitinophagales; family Saprospiraceae; genus M3007. Next base: position 3,751 of record DLXL01000125.1, read on the forward strand.
CCGCCCTGATCTACTTCGACTTCAATGATGCCATTGTGACCAACACAACGGACCATAAACTGGGAGAGAACTTCGTCACCGTTGGACTATGGCAACCAAGCAGGCCGCGATATGCTG
>DLXL01000125.1:4032-4375 GCA_003448025.1 Saprospirales bacterium
CCAGGTAAGCCCCAATCCATTCTCGGATGTCGCTATGCTTGAGCTGAAGGGGCTTGAAAAGACACAAGGACTTCAATTGCAGGTATTTGATTTACAGGGAGTTATGCTACTTCAGCAAAGGGGGGATCAACCTGTATTCTCCTTGCCGGCTGGTGCTTTGCCCAAGGGAACCTATCTCTTCCATATCACGCAGGATGGCAAAATTCTGGGAACAGGTAAGTTGATGGTGCAGTAGGGTAGAGGGTATTTAGGGTCATTTAGTGGTCATTAGATGTCATTTAAGGGGTCATTTAAGGGGTCATTTGATGGTCATTAGAGGTCATTTAATGGGTCATTTGGGAGG
>DLXL01000125.1:4630-5469 GCA_003448025.1 Saprospirales bacterium
AATTCCCCCCAATGCCCTAAATGACCCCTTAAATGACCTCTAATGACCACCAATGATCTTAAATGACCCAAATGACCTTAAAACTATTTTCCAAGTAAAATTCAATCCCTATATTTTGAATTTTAAAAACTAATTGTACCTTTGCGCTCCGTTTTTCGGAAAGAACAAATTTTACAGAGTTAGCGATGAAACGTACTTATCAACCTTCACGGCGCAAGCGCGCAAACAAGCATGGTTTTCGCTCCCGCATGGAGTCTAAAAATGGCCGCAAAGTTCTGGCTCGCCGCCGTAAGCAAGGTCGCTGGAAACTGACCGTTTCTGACGAGCGTGGTGCGAAATAATTGAACCCGGCTTCTGGTAAATCTGCTGATTTAGCCCGAATCGTGTTTTTTGCATATTTTATAAGACTTCCGAAGTCACCCTGTGACCTCGGAAGTCTTATTTTTGTGTCTTGTGGCAACCCGCCCTTGCTAAATACCCAATATGCTCACCTTTACCCGTCAGGAACGACTCAAGAGTCAGAAAGCCATCAGTGCGCTGTTTAAGGGCGGGCAATCTTATGTGGCTTGGCCCTTGCGGGTGGTGTGGAAAGAAGCGCCTCCGCATCTGGCGGCAATGAGCAGGGTACAGGTGGTTATTACAGTTCCCAAGCGCGTATTTAAAACCGCTGTTGCCCGCAACCGAATCAAGCGCCAGATCCGCGAAGCTTTTCGCCTGAACAAAGCCGCGCTCCTTCAAAAACTTACAGAATCCGATCAGCACATTTCCCTGATGCTCGGGTACATCGCCAAAGAGCCGTTGCCCTATGCGGAGATTGCTGCGGGCGTGGAAAAGATGAT
>DLXL01000523.1:0-1512 GCA_003448025.1 Saprospirales bacterium
GGGTGGGTCAAACCATTACCGAAATGGGTGGGTCAATGAATCCGAAATAGTCAGCATCACTGCTTAAAAATCAAAGTAAATCCAACCCTCAAGCCCCAGTCTCCTATTGTTTCCGCTGTCATTGGTATTCTTGGGCCAATCACAAACGAAACAGGTTGTTTACCAAATTTTGAGACCATCGAACCATTGAGATTTAAAAATACCTGTGTTGAAAGGTTGTTCCAATCACCTGAAATTTCAAAATTTCCGCCTAGTCCCGCCCCGGATTTAAAAGAATGGCCCACTCCCGGATTTATATAAAATGGACTTACATTATCAACATCCTTACTTCCGGCAAATGACCATATTTGTCTGGCCAATAATGCATATGTCCATCCGGATTTTGTTTGTTTTAAAAAAGCCATGGTGGGCCCTGCTGCCCACTTCTCTGCCCCAAGATACGATGCAGTAGCTGTAGGGAAGGTGATAGCAGGCCCTATTCCCCATATCATCTTTCCGGGCTTTGCCGGGGTTATAAATGCACTAAAATTAATGTCGCTTAAGCCAAACGTTGTAGAACCCTGTTCGAACACATTGCGGTTTTCAATAAACGGAACTATGGTTCTGGTAATAATGTTGACTTTACCTATTTTGAAAGGTATGACTGGCTGGAAATTGGTTAAAAGTTGAGAGCCATTATAAGGTCCAACCCCAACCATCATGTTAAATTGAAAAGGTACACTGATCATTGATACAAGTGGGTTAGCCAATTTTAATGCTAATTCTTGTCCTGCTTCAATTTTTTTTGTTGAGTCTTGGGCTTGAGCAATAACAGCTGGTTGTAATGATATAATCACTATAAAAACCATGGACCAGCTTAGTATTTGTTTCATAATTTTTTTTCTACGACTTACTAAACCAAAATAAAAATACATTTCTTGTCAGCACTCTTGTAAATAACTAGATTTATTTCTTGACAAGTATTATGGCAGGTGGTGTCCATGTTTTATTTAAAACTTCTTCTTTGGGGGCATAAAGCCTTAATGCAACTTTAAATGGCCCAGTTTTAGGAGACGGTAGCCAATTACTTTCTTTGTCTTTACCCGGAGATTGATTTTGAATATAAATTGTCAATGAACCGTCTTTGTTTGGTTTCATGTTGCTTCGATCTCCTCTTGAATAACGATTTAACGTGTTTTCTACTAAATATCCTTCAATATCATACATTGTAATTGACCAAAGTGAATGTACAGGAGGCCATTGTCCTTTTTCAAAGGTAAGGGTGTAATTGTTTTCTCCTTTTAAGGGATTTCCATCCTTATCTGTTAATGCAAGTGGGTAAAAGGCATCTTCTAAAACATTTCCTCCAATACCAAAAAAGGTCCAAGCAGCTCTGTAGGTGTATCTTGTGCCATATTTACCCATATCGTAGGTTAACAACCAATTATTCACATTTACACCTAACTTTTTAGCTTCAGCCATCAGATTTTTTTTCGCATTTTCAACACCCTTATCAATCGCTTTTACTTCTTC
>DLXL01000523.1:1775-3062 GCA_003448025.1 Saprospirales bacterium
TTGGTAAGCATCAAACGATTTAAATTTTTGAAAAACTGCTCAGTCGATAAAGCCATAATCTGTGCAGTTACAGCAGTTTTTCCATCCACACCCTCTTTAAGTTTTACATCTTTAGGTGGTGAAAAGCTTTTACCCCATGCCGATAAAGGAGTTAACTTATACTGGTCTTGTAGCTTGTTGACAATGCTGTAATCATCAGGTCCTGCGCAATAAGTGCGCCCGCCAACCATTGCTAAATTGGTTGGAGATTTAAGTACCTCTAATTCCTTGGGAATATCTCCTTTGAAATCTGGACCCACAATAACGAAGTTTCTGGCTTTACCTCCATATTCTCGAGACCCTGGCGATGCGGGCACTCCATTCCATGCATCGATTAGTTGCATTAACCAATAACGGTCTCCCATTTCAGGGATAGAGAGCACCAATGGGCCATTAGTAAGATCGATACTTGCAAATGAGTACAAATGATCTGAATTGAAGCCTACAATAGCGTGATTGGATGCGTCAACAAATTGACGTATATGGCCAAATTGATTAACCGGTGCTTTCCCTATTGTTGGGTTAGTGACATAGCTGTTAAAGTCAAATTGCTTTTCTACTAACACTATTGGTAGTCCAAATGTCCATGCCTCTTCTGCTATTGAGGTTAGTTCGTCAAGAGTTGGTTTCGCTTCACTTTTTTTACTCCCTGATTGCATGCAACTCGTTAATTGTACAATTAACAGAATTGCGGATAATGTTTTTTTCATGTTTGTCGTAATCTTATGATCCCTTAATACATTTTATCCAGTTCTCCACGCTCTAGTTCAATCACCTAAAATCATTTCAGGTGACTTCTACATCTTTGAAGTCTTTCATTTTTGTTATTTACCTGTTGGCTTCACATCAAGAACAACCTTAATAATTTTGCCGGTGAAGGCATTGTCGAATTGCTTATAGTCTTTTGTCACGGTAGTGGCCTCATCAATACCAACACCTGCGGTTTCATCAGCCGAGAAGACAAAGGGCTGGGTGCGATCAATTCTACCTTTAGCGACCAAATTTCCAGCTACAAAAATGGAATAGGTTCCACCTTTTCCAATTCCACCTCCATCGTAATCGAAGTTCACGCGCACTGTGTTCCTTCCAGGTTTCAGGGCTTCAGATGCTTCAACCTTGGTCTCCTCTAAAGAAACAAAATTGTAAGTAAATACAGGTTTGTTGTTTTTTAGATAAAAACTCCAACCTCCAATATGGCCTCCCTGAGCAAGGATAACACCCTCTGCTCCTTTCTCCGGAATATCCAAT
>DLXL01000576.1:0-7184 GCA_003448025.1 Saprospirales bacterium
TAATGGAAGTGGTAAATATTGTCATGCTTTTGTATGAAAAACAGGAAATCCCCCTTTTGGTCGATGGTATGTAAATCTAAAGGTTTCCGGATGTCACGTTCACAGAATGGAGCATGTTCGAGTAACTGACCAAATTCGTTGCGGTAACGCTTGGGAGTTGTAATTGGACCATTGCTTTCCACGATCAGCAATCGGTTGTCTGGAGTATCAAAATGTAATTGATACGTAGTGCCGCGAGGTATAACCAGATAATCGCCGTAGCCGAAAGCGAGTGCACCGTACATGGTAAGCAATTTGCCTGTGCCTTCATGCACAAAAATCACTTCGTCGGCATCTGCGTTTTTGTAGAAATAATCCGACATGCTTTTCGTGGGCGCTGCCAGGATTATTTTGCAATCATTATTAACCAGTACGGGCTTACGGGAACGCAGGTAATCGTCTTCCGGTGCAATATGAAAGCCATTCAGGCAGCGGTGCTTCAATTGTTTGTCGTGAACCGTTTTGGGTGCAATGCTGTATGGATCGCCAACCTGTACAATCTGAGTTGGCGCATTGGCGTGGTATACAAGCGAGTAATTATTGCTGAACCCTTCTGTACTGAACAGCTCTTCATGATACAGCGAGCCGTCAGGTTTGCGATACTGGGTGTGCCGTTTTTGTGGGATTTGGCCCAGAGAATGGTAATGCATAGATGGTAATTTGAACGTAGTAGTCAGTAAGGATCTGCAAAAGTAGCTATTGGTGTTTCACAGATCCTGAATATTTGTCAAAACACGTGCAATGGCTTCCGGATCACCGTAGTCAAATTCTATGCGACGAATATCCGGTGAAACATTCAACATCAAATTATGCTCATAGGTTTTATCATAATACTGCAAAGCAATTTTAGCTGCGGCATGAAAATCATTTTGTTCCAGGGATTCCACCGCCTGTTTCAGATGTAGCCCGCCTAATTTTTTGGCTATTTTTTCAAACGCCACCTGCAATGCTGAACGGTCTGTGAGCACATAGTCTTTCACCAGATTTTCGAGTCGGATGTGGTTGGGAATGTCAATATTTACCAGTGGGGCTGCTTTCATTTTAGCCCAGAAATCGAGTGGAATGTACACTCTTCCAATGCTTTTGCTCTCGTTTTCAATCCAAACTCTTCGGCCAGGGTCGAGTTGGGAGATCGCCTGAAACAGGTCGTTTTCATATTGTTCTACTGTGGGTTGGGGTTGTTCGCCAATAAATCCAAAAGCTGATCCTTTGTGGTGAGCAAGCCCTTCCAAGTCGATGATTTGTTCTCCCAGGTTTTTTAGTTTGTGTAATATTTTGGTTTTGCCTGATCCAGTTCGGCCACCCAAAACAATGAGTTTGAGGCTAGTCGTTTTAAACCCATCCAGGATATATTGGCGGTAGGCCTTGTATCCCCCATGAAGGGTCACAACATCAAAACCGGATTGACGAAACAACCAGGCCATGCTGCCGCTGCGTTGCCCGCCACGCCAGCAATGCACAGCGAGGCGTCGGCCCGGAGCCAGTTTTTTAGCCTGTTTGACAAAGTCGGCCATTTTGGGGCCTACAATGCTCAGACCAAGTTCCATGGCTTCCTCCTTACCCGTTTGTTTATACATCGTTCCTACCTGAGACCTTTCGGCATCGTCAAAAAGCGGAAAACTCAATGCGCCAGGGATGTGCCCATGTGCATATTCCCCTGGAGATCGAACGTCCAGCATTACCCGTTCAGGCAGCTCAGCGATAAACTTGGCAGGATCCAAAACCATTTCCATATCCTGCGAAGGTAAGATGAAAGCAGCACTTATAAACAAACAAGAGTCACCCCGAACGTTCGGAATGACTCTTGTCTACAAAAGAAGCTAAAACTAGTCATTGGAGACTCTTCCGGAACCGGAAACAGCCGTCTTGACTTTACCTTTTACACCGAGCTTTACATCTCCGGATCCGCTGATGGCGACCTCCGCGGTGTTACCACTTAGCGCAGATGCGTCTACATCTCCGGATCCGCTGATGGCAATTTCCTGCTCTTCCGCACGGCCACTGAGTTTCATGTCGCTGCTGCCTGAAATAGCAATATCCAGATCGTTTACATCCAACTCGCCTTTAAAGTCGCCAGAGCCACTTGATGCATATTCAAATTCTGGGGCTTTAATAACGGTTAGTGCTTCCACATCAGTACTGCCACTATTGGCTACAGATTTCAGAGATTTGTACGTAACCGTTATTTTGGCACTGAAGTTATTATAGCTGCCTTTTTTGGTTTGAATCTTTAATACACCATTTTTGATGCTGGTTTCAATGTTATCGGCATCTATTCCTTTGAGGTCTAATTGAATGCTTTCTTCATTTCCTTGTTTCAGGTAAACAACGTCAAAGCCACCGGAAATGCCGATTTTATCAAAAGACTCAAGGCTACGGGTAACGGTGGAAGATTGTGCTGAAAGGCAGGCAGGAAGGAGCAACAGAGCAAAGAGCTGGTTCTTCATAATGTTAAGTTTAATGATGATGTAAGTGTTTGGAAGGACATCAATTTGTATAAAAGGGTTGCATAAAATGATGGCAGCAGGCGCAAACCTCAAATTACCATTACTTTTGCCCTTCGTTAATCCCTGAACTCAGGCATCAAATACCTAACGTAAAGACCACATACGACATATATGTCAAAAAAACTGCTGATCGTAGAGTCGCCTGCAAAAGCGAAAACCATCGAAAAATATCTGGGTGCAGATTTTACTGTCAAATCTTCCTATGGCCATATCCGTGATTTGGAAAAGGGAAATGATCTGGGCGTTGATGTACAAAACGGATATCTGCCGAAGTATGTCATTCCCAGTGATAAATACAAAACAGTAAAAGACCTGAGAGAAGCGGCAGCTCGTGTTGGCGAGGTTTGGCTCGCAACGGACGAAGACCGCGAGGGTGAAGCCATCTCCTGGCACTTGTGTGAGGTGCTAGGGCTTGATCCGCGGATGACCAAGCGTATTGTATTTCACGAGATTACCAAAAATGCCATCCAGCGTGCGGTTCAGCAACCTCGTACGGTGGATATGAATACGGTTAATGCTCAGCAGGCCCGCCGTGTATTGGATCGCCTGGTGGGCTGGGAATTAAGCGGGTTATTGTGGAAAAAAGTAAAGGGACAGTTGTCTGCCGGCCGTGTTCAATCTGTTACGGTGAAACTGGTAGTGGAGCGTGAGCGTGAGATTCAGGCATTCCAGATCACTCCTTACTTCAAAATTGTTGCGCAGTTTTTTGCCAAAAATGCTCAGGGGAAAACCACCACTTTTAAAGCTGAGAGCCCAATTCGTTTTGAAGATCCTGCAGGTGCTGAAGGGTTTTTACAAAAATGCATCCATGCACAATACACAGTATCCAACATTGAAGTAAAGCCAACACGGCGCAAACCGGCTCCGCCTTTTACCACGTCAACGCTGCAACAGGAGGCCAGCCGGAAGCTTAGTTTCTCGGTAAACAGAACCATGTCTGTAGCGCAAAAGTTGTATGAAGAAGGTTTTATTACCTATATGCGTACAGATTCAACCAGCCTTTCTGAGTTGGCATTGCAGGCAACAGAAGCTGAAATCGTGAAGCAGTACGGTAAAAATTACCACCACCGCCGGCAATATAAAACCAAAAACGAGTCGGCTCAGGAAGCGCACGAGGCTATTCGTCCCACCTATTTTGAACGGCAGAACGTAAGCGGCAACCGCGATGAGCAACGTTTGTATGAGTTGATCTGGAAACGTACCATGGCCTCGCAAATGTCGGATGCCGAACTGGAAAAGACCATCGTTGACATCGAGATCAGCACACAGCCTCAAAATAAACTGGTAGCAGAAGGAGAAATTCTGAAATTTGATGGCTTCCTCAAAGTCTACCTGGAGAGTACAGATGATGAAGATGAGGAAACCGCCGGAATATTGCCACCACTTGTTCGTGGACAAAAGCTGGATCTGGACGATATGACAGCTACTGAAAAATTCACCCGTCCACCATCACGTTATACGGAAGCCGGACTGGTGAAAAAACTGGAAGAACTGGGTATCGGCCGTCCCAGCACGTATGCTCCAACCATCACAAAAATTATGGAAGCAAACCGTGGTTATGTTGTCAAGGATAGCAGAGAAGGAGAGGAGCGTGTGTATCAGGTGTTTAGTCTGAAAAATAATACCATCAGTAAGACGAAAGGAAAGGAAATCACCGGCGCCACCAAAAATGTGCTGTATCCCACAGATATGGGTATGATTGTGTCCGACTTCCTTGAAGAGCATTTCAAAAAAGTGATGGATTATGGCTTTACTGCCAGTGTTGAACAGGAGTTTGACCACATTGCCGATGGTAAAATGCAGTGGCCAAACATGATTGACCGTTTCTACAAGCCTTTCCACGAAAACGTAGAAAAAACCCTTAAAGATGCTGAACGCGCCAGTGGTGAGCGTATTCTTGGACTCGATCCGGAAACCGGCCGCACTGTTTTGGTACGAATGAGTAAACTGGGTCGCCCGGTGATCCAGATTGGTACCGGGGAAGAGTTAGAAAAAAAGGAAACCCCTCGATATGCCAACCTGCGCCCCGGCCAAAGCATGGAAACCGTGTCGCTGAGCGAAGCACTGGATGCATTCCAGTTGCCGCGTACCCTTGGTGAATACAATGGCGAATCCCTGGAGGTTAATACCGGCAGGTACGGTCCTTATGTGAAATATGGCAGCACTTTTATCAGTCTGCCTAAAGGAGAAGATCCTTTTGATACCACCTACGAACGCGCTTTGGAGCTGGTAAAGGCCCGTGTGGAGGCTGATCGGCCGTTAGGGCATTACGAAGGTTTGCCAATTACCAAAGGTAAAGGGCGTTTCGGGCCGTTTGTGAAATGGGCCGACTTGTTTGTGAACGTACCGGCGAAAGTCGATTTCGATGCACTGACAGAAGCGCAAGCCATTGAGTTGATCAAGCAAAAAATTGACAAAGAAGCAAACCGTTACATCCATCACTGGCCTGAAGAGGGTATTTCCATTGAAAATGGCAGATGGGGCCCATTCATCCGTTTCAAAAAGGAAAACCTGAAATTGCCTCCGGTGGATGGGGTTAAAATGACGGCGGACATGGCTGTTAGCCTTACGCTGGCAGATGTAAAAGCTATTATAGAAAAAGAGATGCCGGGCGCTTTTGCGGCCAAAGCCGGGGGAGCGAAGGGGAAAGCAGCGCCTAAAGGGAAGAAGAAATAAAGCGGATTGTTATTACCAGAACCGCTTCATTTCTTTTCCCTGGCTACGTCCTTCCAGCACCTCGAATATGACTTCGGCCACCTGTGCCTGAGTTCGGTTGGCGGTATTGATGACCAGGTCGAAATTATTGAAATCGGCGCAATCTGCACCATATTTAGTCAGGAATCGGGCGTTTTCACTTGCTTTACGGGCAAGAATTTTTTGAGCAGCCTCTTCTGCTGACGCATATTGCTCACTGTCGCGGTTAGGATCGTTCATGATTCTTTGCACGGCCACCTGCACATCGGTTTGCAGGTAAATTTTAAAGGAGTCCGGCAAGAAAAACCAGGCCATTCTGCTGTCAATAATGTAACTATTGGGGTCTTTGCCCAGTTCTACAAAAATTCCGTCGATCCGTTGATCAATGGTTGGATCCGTATCGGCCCTGCGATTCATTTCGAGGGTGTCGATGCCAATTTCCTGAGCCAACTGACGTTGAACCCGGCCTGTAGAGATATATTCAAATCCTGTGCGTTCGCACAGGATTTTTGAAACGGCGCTTTTGCCACTACCCAGATCCCCGGTTATGGTGATTTTAGTGCCGGAAGGAATTTTCAACATAAAAAATGCCTGGTCAAAACTTCTGATCAATCACATAAGGCAGCATGGAGCGCCAGGTAGGCCAATCATGCCGGATATCATGCCCCCAAATATCCAGATCACACTGGATCCCTTTTCCTGCCAGAATTCCGGCAAGCGTACGGGAGGAATCCGGGTCTTCATAATCGCCGGAACCAGACAGTATGTGGATATGTTTGCTTTGACGGATCAGATTAAGCGTATGCTCATCATTCAGATTCGGAAGGTAGTGTACCGGTGAGTTGAAGTAAACATCTTCATCGTAATAGCCCTTTGTATAGCTGGTGAGGTCATAAACTCCAGACATTGCGATGGTTCCTGCAAACAGATCTGGTCTGCGGAAGAAGATATTGGCGGAGTGCAAAGCTCCCAGCGAAGCGCCACTTGTAATGATAGGAGTGTCTGCACTGGTGTGCATTTTTATAAAGGGTACCACCTCATTTTCCACATAGCCATTAAACTGTTGGTGGCGGATCGCTTTGTGGCGTGGATGCATCCGGTTATTCAGCCAGGCTTCAGAATTGATACTATTGATACTGAATACTTTCACCTTTCCTGCTTCAATATATGGCTCAAGTACATCAAGCATCAGGAACCTTTCGTATTCCAGATAATCGGCAGCAGCAGTGGGCAGCAGCAGCAGTGCAAAGCCAAAATGGCCATACATGGCAATTTCCATGTTTTTGTTGAGGCGTGGGCTGTGCCACTGGTGGATTTCTCGGTTCATGTTGATCTGATAGATGAAGGTGCAAAAGTAGCAAAAGAAATTCGGGATAAAAATAAAACTTTTTGTTTTTGATTAAAACAAGTTGTTTATATTTGCACCATCATTCAAAAACAATTAAATTATTAAGTTATGGAAACAATGAAGAACGCACTTTCCTGGTTTGAAATACCAGTTTTGGATTTCGGCCGTGCTAAAAACTTTTATCAGGCTATTTTCACTTATGAAATGCCTGAAATGGACATGGGTCCTGTAAAAATGGGCATTTTATTGCATGACCAGCAGAATGGGGTAGGTGGCGCCATCTGTTATGGCGAAGGCTATGAACCAGCTGGCGCAAAAGGCCCCAAGGCCTATCTGAATGGTGGTGATGACCTGAACACGATTTTAAACCGGGTACCAGCTGCCGGTGGCAGCATTGTGCTAGCGAAAACGGAGATCGCGCCTGATATGGGCTATTTCGCTTTTTTTACTGATTCAGAAGGAAATGTTCTTGGGCTTCATTCCATGGGTTAGAAGGCATAAAGACAACACTAAGGCACAAGGGCGCTAAGACACAAAGGTATTATTGGGCTTCAGCCCAATAATACCTTTGTGTCTTAGTGTCTTAGTGTCTTAGT
>DLXL01000576.1:7409-10755 GCA_003448025.1 Saprospirales bacterium
GTCTTAGTGTCTTAGTGCCTTAGTAGTTCCCTTGGTGCCTTCCTAATCAATGGCGACTACTGGCACCTCCACAAAGAAATCTGTACCTTCATTGTCACGGGTTTCAAAGCGAATGGTGCCATCATGTGCTTCAATGATTTTTTTACAAATGGCCAGGCCAAGTCCACTTCCGGAGGTTTTGGTGGTGAAATTGGGCTCAAATACCCGGTCTCGAATTTCCGGGGGTATTCCACCGCCATTATCGCTGATCTGAATGACAGAAAAATTATCTTTTCGGCTCAGCGAAACCTGTATCTGGCCTCTGCGATCAGAAGGAATAGCTTGTATCGCATTAATAACCAGATTGTTGAATACCCGGATCAGGTGGTTTTTATCACCCAGAATATGAAAACGTTCGTCTGGCAAAGTCAGTGATAAATCCACATGCTTCTGCTCGCTGAACAGATCATGGACGCTTTCCACTACCTCATTGATCACCACATCGTTTTTGGTTTTAATATCCAAATTGGCAAACATGGAGAACTCCGAAGCAATCTGCGCAAGGGAATCAATTTGCTCTATCAAACGCGTAATGGCTTTCCGTAAATAGGCAGCAGCTTGCTCCGGACTGCCCGACAAGCGCTCCAATTGTTGCATGGAGAGCTTCATGGTTGTAAGCGGATTTTTGATATCATGTGCTACCTGACGAGCCATTTCCCTCCAGGCGCCCTCTCGTTCCAGTTTGACCAACTGCGTTTTGGACGCTTCCAGTTTTTCCACCATTGTATTGTACTGTGTGATCAACTGGCTTATTTCATCTTCTGAATCGCCAACGTAATCAAGCGGTTCATTTTTGTCTTCCAAACGTAGTACCTGAACTTTTTCCGACAACAGGCTCACTGGTCTGATAATGGACCGGGCCAACATGTAGGTTACTCCAAAGGCAATCAAAAGTAAAAACACATATAAACTGGCCAGCATTCCGATAAAGTCGGAAACCTCTGTACTACTATTCCCTTGTGTAGATACAAAGGGCGCTGCCAGGTATCCAAGTGTTTTGCCTTCTACATTTTGAAGTGTACGATACTGGGTTTGATAGGATAGCCCAGCAGCTTGTTCCTCCATGACCTGCTCCCCATTGACATTTGCACTTAAATAATCCAAAGCCTTTGGATTCATTTTTGAAGGCAAAACACCTAAATGAACCAACTCTTCCTGGGATTAATAAACCATATTGCCTTTCGGATCAAAGAAATGAACATCCATCCCAAGACTTGCCGACATTTCATTCAAGGTGGCAGGCAGACGCCGGCGAAGGCTGTCGTCAGAAATGGTAGCATCCAGCGCTTTCCCTTTCAGGTTGTTTAGGATAGCTGTAACCTTGAAATCATAATCACTTTTTTCAGCTTTATTGGCAGATTGGGTGAAATGCTGATACGTCAGGTACCCAACAATACCAAAAGCAATGGCCAATAACGTTACGTTCCAGAAATGGATGCGTCGAGCCAGAGAGCCGCTTGCTTTTAAATGGAAGGCATACTCACTGGGTATAACATTTATCCAGGTATTTATCAGTGCCAATAAGAACAGGCACAAGGAGGCCAACGTAAAAATAATGGAGAACAGGTAGACCTGTTTCAACCAACTGACTGTCAGTCTTCCAACAGCTGCAACAGTTTGTCCATCCGCACTTTTGGCAACTGCATCAATATGTTGGTTTGTTCTAATTTCTTTAAAAGCACCTAGATTCAGCTCATTACCCAGGAAACTCATATTTGCCAGGCCCTGATCAGCTTTCAATTTCCCATTTTTAACAATAGAAAAGTCATATCTGGTCAGCTGCTGAAGATCTTTTAAGGGACTATTGAAAAACAAATGCGAATATGCCTTTGTGGGCGCCGGGTGGTTCAGGTCGAAAAACAGATAAATGCTGGCAGGTTGCTCAGGATCATCCATCCTGTTCACCTTCCATTGGATCATGTATCTGGGGTTGTCCTCTGAATCATACCCAAACCGTATGTTTTCGCTTTCGGAAACCTGTTTGGCCGTTGCCCAATTGCCAAGCACAACCTGTTCATAACCAAGAGATTGTCCCAGCAATATTGGCTGATTGTCTTTATCAAAGGCAAAAACGCTAAGCCGGTAGTGTTGGAAAAGGTAGTTTTGGGAAAACACACTCCGGTTGATGTAATCGCGCATTTCTGTTGCCTCAGCTTTAAAAGGCCAGGGCTTCAACATTTTTCCAAGAGCGGAGCTACTCTGAAATTGTTTAACAACCGGTAACAGCTTTTCTGCCAGTACAGTGTCCCGATCCTCGGCAAGGGAACGGGCATAGTTCATGCGGGTTTCCTGATCTTTCAAAGAACTGTTCCGATACAGTTGACTGGAGGAAAAAAAGGAGAACAAAACCAACCATAAAATGGCCCACCCAAAGCTGTTTCCCTGCCAATGAACCATCGCATCAAGCATAAAACCGTAAATCAGTCCAAAACCTGCCAACCAGGTTATTTGTACAGGAGTATTGCCGGATACAGCGAGCAATAATGCAAATGTTGCCGAAGCAATGCCAATAGCTGTAAACCGCTGGTTTCGACTCAATCCAAAATGTAGCGTTCCTTTTATCAGCCTGTGACTAAAGAGGAAAAGTCCTACCATTAGGGCTACAATACCTGCAAGTGCTAAAATGCCGGGTGTTCCCAATAATAATATCCGATCAAAATCAAATCCTTGCCGACTCTTGAATACCAGTTCGCGCATGGCTTCAGCGCTAATACCAACAGAAAACATTGCCAAAAGATGGTTTAATACACTGAGTATTAACCCAACGGAGCTGTTTTTTATTTCCCGATTGCTTAAGGGAGTATGATGAAAATACCCCATCAAAAACACCAATACCAGACAGTTTACAAGCCAATCACCTATAGATTGTCCAATCATTGAGTTAGCCTGGAAAGCAGGTTTAAACAAGGGAAATTGATTGAATTGTTGTGCTGTAAAGCCTAATGAGGCATTCAGATACAACAGGGTGCTACATGTAAGCATTACAAGTGCCGCCCCCCATACATAACCAAACTTCTTTCCGACTGCGTCTCCCAATTGACTTAAAATCCTCAAAAACAAAGCAAAATACGAAACCCAAGACACCAGTTTCAGCCATTTCATCAGGGGGCTTTCAACTACGCTGTCTTCAGGCAGCCACCCAATTTCCTTGCCATCCAAGATCACTGGTATGTCGGATTTTTCAGCGTTATGGAACAGAATTTCCGATTTTATCGGGGTAGGGTTTGTTCTGATAAGCTGGTGGTGGGGATGTGTATATTGTAGGGGGATCAGGGTATACGTTTTTTGAGTAGCAGCCAGTTCTTTT
>DLXL01000016.1 GCA_003448025.1 Saprospirales bacterium
TTTTTTGTGTAGATACCGCAGCGATTTTTTTGGGGTGGCTCTTGTTCGTTTTACACCATAATTGAATGATCCACAAAGTCACAGAGGACACAAAAAACATAATATTTTGTGTCCTCCGTGACTTTGTGGTTCAATCAACTTTGGTATAAAACGAACATGAGCCACCCCAAATAAATCTGGAATGACTCATGTTTATGAATTGGTTAATCTGCTCAGTTATCTCAGCAACGTCACGTCGCCTTTTTCTATCTTTTCCTGGCCATCCACCAGCCTAACCCGCATACGGTAAACATATACATCCGATGGCGCCGGATTGCCATTGATGGTGCCATTCCAGGTGTTGGAGCCTTCTACCAGAGAGTCAAATATCTTTTCTCCCCAGCGCGACCATACTTCCATTTGTAGCAGGGTATGGCCCAACAGGACAGGTCCAAAGGTGTCGTTAGCGCCATCCCCATTTGGAGTGAAGGCGTTCGGCCGGTCAAAACGAGGCTCCTTAACAACTACAGTAAGGGAGTCAGTGAAAATACATCCATAGTTGTCAACCACCAGAAAATAGGTAGTAGTTTCTTCCGGTGAAAGCGCCTGTACAGGGCCCACCAGTGTATCTCCATTCATATCTATCCAGAAAATGCTCAAGGAATCTGTAGGGCTTGCGCTTATGTTTAAGGTGATAGTTTCACCCTGGAGGATGGAAGTATCCTGTGGGAATGTAGCATCCACGTCCAAGGGCGTTTCTACTGTAAAGGAAACACTATCCTTGCAGCCATTGGCATCTTCCACGAGTAAGTAAAAAGTGCCGGATGTGTCGAAGAACTGTCCGGTATTATTGCTCCAGGTGAAATTTATCGGTTCAAGACCATTTTCTATGAAAATAGTTAGTTCGGCCGACGTGGGCGGATTGCCCGGACAACCCGGCTTAACACTCACATCTGCTTCCATGGTGCAGCAGAATTCAACCAGCACAAAAGCGGTATCGAGCCCTACACAACCTGCATCGGTAACGACAGTCAGGAAAATGCTTTTGGGGCCGGTTGTGGTATATTGAACGGTATGTGGCCCAGTACCTCCAATGGTATCCGGTTGTGCTCCTGCGCCGAAATCCCAATGCCAGCTAACGATTTCTCCTTCCGAAGTAAAAGAAGAGTCGGTTACGGTCAGCTCTTCACCCAGACAGATTTTTTTGTCGGGTTCATCGGTAGAGAAGTTGGCCGTTGCTGCTCCTTTGAACAGCGCATCGCCGCCCCATTCCAGTGTGAATCCATTGCCAACTGAGGTGAAGTTATTGATCACGAGGGCGTATGTTCTACCTGCTACCAGGTTCAGGAATCGCAGGAAGTTATCCTGCCCGGGGGCACAACCTGCCGGCTGGTTAAGGTCGGTAGCAATGGAGTTCAAACCTGTTGGGCCCATGCAAGGGCTGCTGGCGTCAAAATCGCCGGCGGCCATACAACGTTCTGAAATTTTACCGGTACAATCGCCTGGTCCGTTTGGCAGCCTATAGAGGATAAAATCAATATCGTCGTCCGGCGCGTTTGGCGTAATGGTAAATTCCAGTTTGCCGTTATTAGCAGCCGTGAATACATACCAGGCTGAGCGGGTTTCAATGTTTGTAAAGCCTGTCAGGCAAGGTGCTCCCTCCATTTCCAGATTGTCTATCCCTGCATTGAACACAGATTCCACCTCAATAGGGTCTTTGCTGCACACAAACGTTGCCGTCGGACAGTCGCCTGCTACTACATTGATGACCTCTTTGTTTTCCACGCAGAGTTCAAATACACCTGGCAGCACACCGTCTACCCGAATAAAGTACTGTTGCCCCACCACTAAATCGGCGGCAAACAAGGGTAGGTTATTGGAAAAATTTTGGTCGAACGCGCAGGCCAGTTCGGTCAGATTGTTACAGTCTCCGCTGTAAAGGGCAATCTGAATTCCGACCATGGTGCCAAAAGGATTGGAGGGCGTTTGCCCGCGTACAATGACGGCTACATCCGGCGCAACAGCAGTGAATGTATACCATACATCTGTACTAACACTGGAAAAGCAACTTGGAAAGGGTTGCGGACTCTGACTGGCAAAAGAGTTGTCTTCCCCGGGCTGATCGGTGCAAAAATCTGTGGGGTCACTGATTACAGTAGCACCGCTACATTCATCATTAGCTTGTGCATAGGAGGCTGCAGAGCAGACCATAAAACCCAAAAAAGCAAGTAATTGGTAAAGTCGAGTCATTTGTATGGATATTTGTCTTTGCGAAAAGTACGGCAAATGTGGGAAAAGTTTGTGTTTGGTTGTTTCCTTTATTGTCATTCCGGAATCAAAAAAATCTAAATGCTCATTTTAGCAGCAGGTTTCATGCTAAGTTTAATGGGTTCATTGCCCCCTGGACTCATCAGTCTGACGGTTTCTCAAACCTCTATACAACGGGGATTGGCTGCTGCGTGGGCAGTGGCAGCCGGAGCTGCTTTCGCAGAATTTTTCCAGGCCTGGATCGCTGTAGTATTTACCGATTGGTTTTTGAGTCACCCGGTAGCCGAGCGTGGTTTCCAATGGGCTGCTTTGCCGGTTTTTCTGGTTTTAGGGATCCACCTGTTGTTCTTTGCCAAATCGCCAACTTTAAAAAAAACGGTGGTATTGCCTTCTTTAAGCAACCAGTTTAGAAAGGGGATACTCATTAGTGTATTCAATTTACTGGCTATACCGTATTGGTTTGTTTATTGCGGATGGTTGCGTATGGAGGGGTATTGGAAAGATGGCACAGGTTATACATTGATTTTTTCAATAGGGGTTTCGCTGGGTACTTTTGCTGCCCTCGGGCTGTATGCCTGGCTTGGACAAGCCATTCTGAAACGCTCTTCTTCTGTAGCGAAATATGCAAATCGTGTCATAGGTTTGTTGTTTTTGGGATTGGGCCTAAAGGTGTTGTGGAGTATAGTTCATTAATTGTCTAAATTTACCCTATGTTTCAGTTTCAACACCCTGAATATCTCTGGTTTTTGCTTTTTTCACCGGGGGTGCTGGTTTTGGCAGGTTTTTATTTTCGCTGGCGGAAAAGTGCTCTGTCTAGATTGGGGCAAACGGAAAGGCTGATATTGCCTTGGTCGCCCCGCCGATTTTGGATGAAAGCGGTACTGATGAGTCTGGCATTCGGGCTTTTGTCTGTGGCTTGGGCTAATCCACAATGGGGAGCCAAAAAACAACGAAGTATTCAGGAGGCTGCAGATGTTTTTATCGCGCTGGATATTTCCCAAAGCATGCTCTGCAGGGATGTGTCGCCCAGTCGGCTTGAGTTGGCGCGTATTTTCACCCAAAAACTGGTGCAAAAGCTACATGGAGAACGGATTGGAGTAGTGTTTTTTGCCGGTAATGCCTTTTTAGGTGTTCCAATGTCTACAGATTATACGTTTGTGCTGCAAAGTTTGCAAAGCGCTCACCCCGACATGCTCACGGAACAAGGTACCGCCATTGCATCAGCCCTGGAATTAGCTGAAAAATCATTTGGCGAAGAGACTGGAGGCGGAAAAGCGGTAATATTGATTACAGATGGCGAAAGCCATGATGAAGAGGCTGTAGAAATGGCCCGGAAGTTAAGCGATAAAGGCATACTGGTAAGCGCTGTGGGCGCCGGAACAAATGATGGTGGTCCTATACCTTTGGGCGATTGGGAAGGAGGACAATACAAGCGGGATGAAAACGGAGAGATCGTGCGAACCAGGTTGGAAGAAGGATTGCTTCGTAAAATTGCTGATGCCGGGAGGGGGAATGTTTATAACATTCAACAGGGTGATCGGGCGGTTCAGGCCGTGGCCAATGCGATGGGTTCGTTGGAAAAAAGAGCCATCGAAGTGCGATCCCTGGATGAACTGGCATCATGGTATCAATGGTGGTTGTTACCTGCTATCCTATTGCTCGGTCTTGAACCATTTATTTCCAATTGGAGAAAAAAACAATGATGTTGAAAGTACAGGCTTTTTATTTATTGCTGGCGCTTGGTGCAGTACAAAGTGCTGCAGCCCAGGAAACACATGGGTTCCTCCGAAAAGGTGATCGCGCCTATGACCGCGACCAATACAAAGAAGCGGAACAACAATACCGAAATGCTGCTGACCGGGATGTAAGGAGCCCTAAAGCCGTGTATAATTTAGGCAATACGCTGTATCAGCAGGGCAAATTTGAAGAAGCAGGCCAACGATACCATCAATCAGCAGCCCGTGGAGAAACCCTTACCAGGTCAGAAAAGGCTGATACCTGGCATAATCAGGGTAATGCCTTGTTGAAACAGCGCAAATATCAGGATGCGGTGAAAGCTTATGAGCAAAGTTTGAGGTATAGGCCTGCCGATCAGGAAACCAAAATGAATCTCCAGATGGCTAAAAAGAAGTTGCAGGAAGAACAAAAGCAACAACAGGAGCAGCAGCAAAAGAATCAGCAGCAACAAGAGAATCAAAATCAACAGCAAAATCCCTCACAACAGCCTAACCAGCCACAACAAAAAGATAAAAACCAACGCCAAAATCCGGAACATCAGGAAAATCAGCAAGGACCTCCACAGCCGCAACAGCCGGCGCAACAACAACAAATGAAAAAAGAAGAGGCCAAACGTTTGCTGGAAACAGCGATAGGTAATGAAGATCGCAAAAATGCGAGGAAATATCGCGCAGCAGAGCAATCAAAACCGGAAAAGCGATCAAAAAAGGACTGGTAAATATTAGATAGTAATGCTGTATACTATCTATTTCAATGACGGATTAATATTCTCCGACATGATCCTGTAAATATCCTGCCAATCAGGGTTGTTTTGTAAAAGTGCCAGATGGCGTTTAACCGTATCAAGATCACCGCGCATGGCCGGACCTGTTTGCATGCGCTCCGGCGAGTCTTGCAGTGCTTTGGCAAGGGTTTCTTCCATTAACGGATGCAGTAACTCAAAAGGCAAATCCTTTTCATCCAGGATTTTTTCTGCGATCGCAAAACAACGATTAGCAAAATTATTGGCAAAAACAGCGGCAACGTGCAATAAAGCCCGTTGTTCATCATCCACCTGATACACCAGGTTGCCTATGATTTTGGCTATTTTTTTTAATTCAAATAGGTCTTCCTGTTTAGCAGCATCTACACAAAAAGGGATTTTTGACCAAACCGGCGTGTGTTCTAAGGAAAAAGACTGAAGCGGGTAAAAAACGCCATAGCGACTGAAATGTCTGGCAAGAATGGCGCCGGCAGTACCTCCGGAAGTATGTGTTACGAGCGCTTCTTGTGCATAGGGAGCAAAGGATTCCGCTACTTCCGCAATAGCATCATCTTTAACAGCCAGAATCACCCAGTCTGCATCCGGTAGGATTTCAGCTGGGGAATCAGACCATTGGGCCTGCAAAACTTCCGCCAGAGCCTCGGCATGTTCGGCTGTTCTGCTGATCACTTGCGATACCGGCAGACCTTTACTTTTCAGGCGTTTACCCAAATGCCAGGCAATTCGACCGGCGCCTACAATGACAATTTTCATGGGAGATTGGTGTAAAAGAATCTGGCAAAATTAATGCAATTGCCCACATCTCATACCTCATATCTCATACCTCTAATCGTTTCCACAAACACCCTTACGCCATCGAGTGGCGTATCAGGATAAACACCGTGGCCAAGGTTGACAATGTGCCGGCCCTGAAAAGCCTGTACCATTTTGATGGTTTCCTGCCGGATGGTGTCTGCATTGCCGTATAAGGTGCAGGGGTCCAGGTTGCCTTGAAGGACTTTCTGATCACCCAGCTTTTGCCGGGCGAATTGAGGGCTGGTACTCCAGTCTAATCCAATAATTTGGCAGGAGGTTTGGCCCAATTCCTCCAATGCGAACCAGGCGCCTTTGGCAAAAATGGTTTTGGGCACTTCCGGCAAAGCATCGCAAATTTGCTTCAGGTAGGGTATGGCAAATGTCTGATAATGCGCCGGGGCTAATTCACCTGCCCAGGAATCAAATAGCTGGATCAGATCAGCGCCTGCAGCAACTTGTTGCTTCAGGTAAGCGATGGTGGTGTCGGTAATTTTTTGCAGTAAGGCATGGGCTTGAGAAGGCTCAGCATACAGCATTTTACGTGCTTTGGAAAAAGTTTTGCTTCCGCCGCCTTCTACCATGTAGGCCAGTATGGTCCAGGGCGCACCGGCAAAGCCTATGAGTGGTACGCGGCCATGCAACTCCTTTTTGGTTATCCGAAGTGCCTGGTAAACATATTCCAGCGATGCAGCAGCTTCTGCACCTGAGCGAAGTTGTGCAATATCCTGATGATTTTCAATGGTTTTAGGAAAGCGGGGCCCTTTGGCCTCGATCATTTCATAATCAAGCCCCATTGCTTCCGGTATGACCAGAATATCTGAAAAGATGATAGCCGCGTCCACATGAAGTTCATCAACGGGCTGAATGGTTGCTTCAGCAGCAGCTTCGGGTGTCTTTACGAAGGCTTTGAAATCAGGAAATTTTTGTCGTAAAGCTCTATACTGGGGTAAGATGCGTCCAGCCTGTCGCATGAGCCAAACAGGTGGTCGGTCCGTTTTTTCTCCGTTGGCGGCTCTGAGGAAAAGGTGGGTCGCAGATGAGTCTGACATGTCTTGATATTTCAGCTAAATGAGGTGCAAAAATAGGGTAGTGGAGGCGGCCCGGAGAATTCTTACATGGTTTGTGACCGGAAAGTGACGAGGAAAGGTGGTTGATAACTATATTTGCAGAGCCATGCGACAAAAGAACGACTTCACCCTTGCCGAAGCCATGCGGGCTATGATCCAGGAATATCGCCTGGGCACACAATTGAATGAGGTGCGTATTCAAGGCTTATGGGCCAAATTGATGGGCAAAACGATCTCCACTTATACCTCGCAGATTACGGTCAGAAAGGGCGTTTTATATCTCACCATTTTGTCGGGTCCTCTGAAACATGAATTGTCTTACGCCAAAGACAAAATCCGCGATCTGATCAACGAGGAACTTGGAGAATCATACATTCAGGATGTAGTGATACGCTAATGGTGCACCCATTTTGGAACTAAGTTGGTTCATCTTTAGGCTACTTTTACAAACTAAAACAACGCTCTGTTGTTTTGCTGCGGATTTAGGCCATCCATATGACGAACTCCGTTTCTATTTTTTGGTTCAGGCGTGATTTACGTTTGAATGATAATGCCGGTTTATACCATGCTTTGAAGTATGGCTACCCGGTGTTGCCGATATTTATTTTTGACCGACATATTCTGGATGACTTGCAGGATAAAAAAGACGCCAGGGTTGAGTTTATTCATTTGGCTTTGGAACGATTGAAAGCTCAGCTGGAGGCCATGGGGAGTACCCTCTGGGTTTTTTATGGGAAGCCGGAGGAGGTTTGGAGGCAATTGCCCGGCCTGGTGTCCATAGCGAAAGTGTACACGAACCATGATTTTGAGCCTTATGCCAAAGAAAGAGATGAGCAGGTAAGGGAGATGTTATCTGAACAACAAATTCCCTTTCATACCTTTAAAGATCATGTGATTTTTGAAAAACAGGAAGTGCTAAAATCGAATGGACTGCCTTACACCGTTTTTACACCGTATTCTAAAAAGTGGCTGGAAAAATTGCAGTCCCGATGGAGTTTTGTAACCGCTGAGGATGGCAAAAAGGAAAAGATTTCTTACTACCTCAAACCTTATCCAAATCATAAGTATTTCAACCGGTTTGTAAGGATTGATCAAATTCCATCCCGAGCGCCGGGTCCTGTGTTCCCAAGTCTTGAATCCATTGGGTTCCAGTCAACCGGCCAAATATTTCCGCCTGAAAGTGTTAGCAGAGGATTGATAAAGAACTACGACAAAACCAGAGATATTCCAGGCATTGAAGGGACCTCCCGATTGGGCATTCATTTTCGCTTTGGCACCATCAGTATTCGGGAGAAAGCGCTTCATGCCTTGTCCTTGAATGCAACATATCTGAATGAACTGATCTGGCGCGATTTCTATAGTCAAATATTAGCTCATTTTCCTCATGTGGCGGATCACCCATTTCGGCCGGCTTATGATTTGATAGCCTGGCGAAATGCCCCGGAGGATTTTGAAAAATGGAAAAGCGGAAAAACGGGTTATCCGATCGTAGATGCCGGTATGCGCGAATTGAATGCTACAGGATATATGCACAACCGGGTGCGTATGATAGTGGCCAGCTTTTTGAGTAAGCATTTGTTGCTCGACTGGCGTTTAGGCGAAGCCTATTTTGCAGAAAAACTTCTGGATTACGATTTAGCCAGCAATTCTGGCGGATGGCAATGGGCTGCAGGATGCGGAACAGATGCTGCACCTTATTTCAGGATTTTCAACCCATCGGAACAGACCAAAAAATTTGATCCTGAATACAAGTATATTCGGAAATGGGTGCCGGAATTTGGCACTCCAGCCTATCCCCGCCCGATGGTAGAGCATAGTTTTGCCCGTGAAAGGTGCTTGAAAACCTACAAAAATGCCCTAAAAAGCGAGCATTAGGATGCTTAGAAAGGTGAGTGTACACTCACCTTGGTTTAGGAGCTGATGAACCAGCCGCGAGGGTACTCCTGAAGCTTATAGGTATGAAAAGCCTCCAGTTGTTTCCATGTACGCTGCCGCAGATAGTCGAGGCTCGGAGCGTTAAGAGCAGGGTGTCCCTTCACAAGTACCGGTTGAAGAAGGTTCTGAAATCTGGTCATTTGTATTTCCATGGGCTTTTGGGTCAACTCATTTTGAAAAGCCACATGCGTATGACTAACGCTTGCCTCCGAATCCTGAGCGGAAGTGAGCCAAACATCGCCCAATGGATGTTCTCCTTTAAATAATCTGCGAATTTGAGTAAGTGCCATCCCGGTATTACTTTCCACACAACTAAGGCCAGGCCACTCCCTGGTTTCAACGGCTTCTTCCACTGTCCAGTTTCCACCTCCAATATACTGTGCACGGGCCCTCCAGCCCTGTGGGTTAAAAGTGAATCTGGGCGGATGGGGCGTATCTTCTTCTGATACTTTGCCTGATTGCCAGTGCGTTAATGCAGCTTGGGTAGCAGTCTGGCTGGAGTCCCAAATTAACAGCCTGATGGCAGATTGTAGTAGGCGAACCTGTAATTCGGGAGCAACAATGCTCAAGATTGGCTCACCTGGCAACAGCAAAGTGCCTTCCGGAGCAGCATTTACATGAGCCCGAAGACGAATGCGTTGCAAGTGATTCAGGAAACTCTCAGAAAACATGGAACGACCTTTCTCATCTGTAACCTGACCAAGTCGCTGTATGATTTGTGGACTAAACCTGAACCGACGAACATGCTCTGCCAATAGATCAGCCCCGCAGCTAATGGTGAACGGCGAGCTTGAGTCGCCTAATAAATGAATGGCAACAGGTTTTCCGTAGGAGCCATCGTGCCATGATTCCTGTGCATCAAAAAGTGGGCGAAGATCTGAAAGCCAGTCGAACGTCATGTGGAATGAAATTAGGTTTTGGGGAGGATGGAGAACAAGTTGTAGTGAACAGCCAAATAAAGCAATTCGCCCCGAAGGTACTCATTTTTTGATCCAAAATTGAGTCCGTTCCAACCTAATTTGAGCCTGATACCATGATATGAGCCTTTTGGGGCATCCCAATCAGTATCAGTCGCATTAAACAATTTAATATCCGTGGTAAGGGCAGCGGAAAGGTGCCATTCCTTAAAATTAAATAAGTTATAATAATCAGGAAGTTCTGCTTCATCCTCGTCAGGTTCAGTTGGTTTCAGCAACCCAAATCCAAACCCAACGCTAGGAAATACCCTTATTTTCGGACGGTTCACTATATCATAGCCAAGGTTTAGACCCAGAAGTACAAAAGTGGTAGGATCTTCTTTTGGCCAAATGAAACCATTCTCAGGTATATCTCTCCGTATGGAAGGCCCGCCAATCGTGGCATCAAAAGTATAGGTCCATCTTTTGGACCAATAATAAAGATCAAACTGCAAGGCATAAGGAATATCCAGATTTCGCTCCAGTTGATCTGTCCAGTTTCCTGCTGCAAACCCTCCGGAAATGCCTAAGGCATGTCGGGAAGGTTTTGTTATGACCGGTTTGATATTTCGGATAAAGCCATTGAATTTAGAATCCGGGTAGCGGTCCTCAAAAGCCTGTAAGCGACCCGCCCACTCCTCTTTTTCATGGTTGAGTCGCAGTAAGTATTCCAATAAAAGTGTTGTAAAGGCTTTTTCTTCTTCGGTCAGAAATGCATTTCTAATGCTTCCAAAAATATCATATCTGCGTTCGTTCAAGGAATAATCAATCCATTCAAACAAGCTGTCTTTCGGAGGTTGAATTTTCCAGGATTGCAAAGCACGCTCATTTTCATTAAACATGCTGACCTCAGCCAGCAAGGTTCCATAGGATTCCGTCCAGTAATAAAGCAGCCAACGTTCATCCCAGATTAATCCGGCATAATTGGCATCTTCCAGGCGAGTCAGAGAATCCATCCACAACCCTGTGCCTGCCGGGTCTTCCATTAAAAAGGAGGCTAAGAGTTCTTTCCTGCAAGAGGCGATTTTCTCAGCCGTGGGTAAAAGTTTTGGCTCCGGCAGACTGTCCGTTTGAGCAATGACAACACTGGAAAAGGCTTGAAAAAGAAGATAGAGAAAACT
>DLXL01000608.1 GCA_003448025.1 Saprospirales bacterium
TATCTGGCATTTTTATTGTTTAAATTACGGAAAACTGAGGGGTTTATACCTGCTTTTTCCATTCTTTACCTAAAAGAAACCTATCTTTGCCCTCCGTTTTGGCGTGCAGCCTCCGGATGTGTTTTTCCCAAAAACCAATTCCGTAATCTGTATTCCCGGTTCGAAACTATATTCCGCATTCCATTAATCGCATCCCGCGTAGTGAAACGAGTCCTACTGAAGGCCCTTAACGCCGGTTCCTCCTATCCTAACCAGGTCTTGCTGGCCGAAAAAGACCGACTCGATCAGCTCGATGCCATGCTCGGGTCTGCTGAAAAATCATTTCTGCATCAGGCAGTTCAGCAGGATATCAACAGTTTCACATTTCCCCGTGCTGAAGGCATAGTGTTTGTGAGGCTACTCAAACAGGAGCCAGATCCATTTATTGCCCTGGAGGATGCCCGTATTGCGGGTAATGACCTGCTTTCCGAGCTTCGCAGATATAAGGTGGAGTCCGTGAGTATCCACAATTATTGCCTGGAAAACCGTGCCCTTGCCTTTGCGGAAGGACTTGCTTTGGGCAGTTATCAGTTTCTGAAATATTTTACCAGGCCTGTTGAAAAGCCTCTTCATGAAATTTGTGTGGAACCTGATTCCGGTTCTGAAAAAGATCTGGAGGAGCTAAACGCACTTTTGGAAGCCGTATTTCTTGCCCGTGATCTGGTAAATGAGCCCCAATCTCATTTTAACTCCCTGCAAATGGCTGATGCTGTGGAAGTTGTGGCCAGAGAGTACGGTTTCTCTGCAGAGATCTTTGGCAAAGAAAAAATAGAATCGCTGCAAATGGGAGGGCTCCTTGCCGTAAACCGTGCGAGTCAGATTCCTCCCCGTTTTTGTGTGTTGGAATGGAAGCCAAAAGCTGCTAAAAATGAAAAACCGGTGGTTTTGGTAGGCAAAGGTGTTGTATATGATACCGGGGGCCTTAGCCTGAAGCCCAGCGAAGCCATGGATTATATGAAGTGCGATATGGCCGGCGCAGCTACCGTGGTAAGCACCCTGGCAGTGGCTGCCAAAACCCAATTGCCGGTACATCTGGTGGGACTTATCCCTATTACAGACAACAAAATTGGAGAAAATGCGCTGGCGCCTGGCGATGTGATCACTATGGGCAACGGCAAAACAGTTGAGGTGGTTAACACGGACGCCGAAGGTCGTATCATCCTGGCAGATGCCCTGCATTATGCCAAAAAATACGAACCAGCTTTGGCTTTTGATATTGCAACACTGACCGGTTCTGCCGTGCGGGCATTGGGTACCCAGGCTATTTGCTATATGGGTAATGCCTCCAGGGAAGTGAAATGGACCCTCGAGGAAAGCGGTTTTGCTACGTACGAACGACTGGTGGAGCTGCCCTTATGGAAAGAGTTTGCAGATGAATTAAAAAGCAATATTGCCGATTTCAGAAACCTGGGTTCTTCCAATGCCGGCATGATTACGGCAGGAAAGTTTCTGGAAAATTTTGTGGATTATCCATGGTTGCACCTTGATATCGCCGGGCCTGCATACCTTCGAACCGCCAATAGCTATCGTACTAAAGACGGAACTGGCGTTGGCGTGCGGCTTTTGTACCATTTTTTGAAAAAACACTTTAAATAGAGATGAGGTATGAGATAGGAAAACAGATGATTCGCATTCGGATCATGTATATCTCACAACTCATACATCTTTGAAAATGAGCAACATAACCATTGGAATATCCTGCGGCGACATTAACGGGATCGGTCTGGAGGTCATCCTGAAATCGATCGGGTTAAAAGACGCAGGCAAGAAATTTAAAACCGTGGTATACGGCAGTTCTAAAGTCATTGCCTATCACAAAAATATCATCACTGAGGAGAATATCCAATTCCATTCCATTAACACGGCCGCCGAAGCACTTACAGACCGGATTAATGTGATCAATTGCTGGACGGAAAACGTTAATATTACGCTGGGCAAGCCTGATAAGGTGGGTGGTCAATGCGCACAAATGGCATTGGAGCGCGCTGTTAAAGACCTGGCCGCCGGCGAAATTGATGCCCTGGTGACCGCTCCAATTAACAAAAAGGCTATGCAAATGGCCGGATTCCCTTTTCTAGGTCATACAGAGTACATTACCAATGCCTTCAAGGTTAAAGATTCCCTGATGCTGATGGTGTCTGATACGCTTCGTGTTGGCATAGTGACCAACCATTTGCCCATCAGGGAAGTGGCAGCGGCCATTACCCGGGAGAAGGTGTTGCGCAAGATTTTAATCATGGCTGAAACCCTTCGTATTGACTTTAACATTGAGCGTCCAACGATTGCTGTACTCGGATTAAATCCACATGCCGGCGATGAAGGAGCCATTGGAGATGAAGATGAAAAAATTGTTCGCCTGGCCATAGATGATGCCAAGGCAAAGGGAATACTCGCGTTCGGACCATACCCGGCTGATGGCTTTTTTGGTTCCGGCCAATACCATAAATTTGATGGCATCCTGGCTATGTATCATGATCAGGGTCTTGTGCCGTTCAAGGCCTTGTCGTTTGGTGCAGGCGTTAATTATACGGCAGGGTTACCCGCCGTACGCACATCACCGGATCACGGTACTGCCTACGATATTGCAGGAAAAGGGGAGGCTGATGAAACATCCATGATTAAGGCCATTTACCTTTCTGCTGAGATCGTGCGCAACCGCAGTGAATACCTCGATATGCGCGCCAACTCACTGGAACGTCGTAAACAAAAATCACTCATCTCAGAAGCCGGAGAAGAGATGGAAGAAGAAAATGTTATTCCGGAAGAATAAGAGATAAGGTGGGAAATGAGGATAATGTGGCCTCCCCCATAAACCCATAAACACATAAACAGCCCGGAATATCATTCCGGGATACATAAACACACATAAAAAAAAAAAACCAAAAAAAAAAAAAAAAAAGAAAAAAAAAAAGACAAAAAGAAAAAATAAAAAAAAGGAGATA
>DLXL01000630.1:0-6993 GCA_003448025.1 Saprospirales bacterium
CACACCGACACCTTCGATATTGACGAAGCTGCCCTGGAAACCGGCATGGGCATGATGGCCTGGCTGGCCTTGCAGGAGTTGAAAGCCTGAACCGTCATGCTCAATCGGAAACTTCTGGAAATACTGCAAAGGCTACAGCCTGCCGAGCTCAAAAAACTCAGGCTGTTCTTGCAATCACCCTACTTTACTTATGGGGTGAGCAAGGATGTTTTACCCCTTTTTGACCTCATTTTGCGCCATGGTGCGGATGGTTCGTCGGTAGAACTGGATAAAAAACGCTTGAGTAAGCGCCTGTTTCCCGACAAACCGTACCAGGAAAACCGTAAAAATCCCATCGACAACCTGGCGTCTTCTTTATTGGCCCTGACTAAAAAATTCCTGTTCATACAATCGGCCGAGGAAACCACTTCCGAGATGATGAAGGAGCTGGCGGTAGCACGGTTTTATCTGAAGTTTGGATTGGAGGAGCGTTTCCTGGCAAGTGAGCAAGTCATGCGGCAATTACTGGAACAGCAAAAAATGGAAGGGGCCGCGCTGTATCTGGAACAATATTTCCTGGAAGAACTGTCTACGGATTTCAATGCGCTCTTTACCGACTATGAAAAAATTGTGGAAAGCCAGGCGCTGAAAATGAAAGCGTTAGACCAGTTTTTCAGGGTTGCCAAATTGGAGATTATGTGTTTGTTGCTCCACCATCAGCGGCTGACAAAGCTGGAGTTGTATCAACCGGATGCGCAGATAATTTCCCTGTTAGATAGCCTTTCCGGGGAAGAAAACAGGGTAGCCAGTTTGTATACTAAAGTGATGGATATTCTTCAACATCCGGAAGATTTCTCGAGGGTTTCGACGTTTGAAAAAGACCTGGAAGCCATAAGTCAATTGATAGCGCCTGTGCATCTACAGAACTTTGCGGGCTTTTTGCGCAATTTCTACATGAAGAGGCATCAAAGCACGGGGCAGGATATGCACTTTGCCGCTTATTTTGACCTGATAACCAGACACCTTGAAGCCGGGTATCTGTATCATGAAGAAAAGATATTTTATTTTTCTCTGCGTAATCTTGTCATCACCGGACTTCGCGTAGGCGCTTACGACAAAGTGTTGGAAATCCTGAATAACCATCCACCGGATCGTATTACCGGAACTTTGCACCCCAACGAAGTGCATCATTTATATCTCGCATTTTATTATTTTGAAGTCAGAGATTATGAGCGCGCTGAACACTGTCTTAGCTATTATGATTTTCAAAACATCAACCTGCGTATTCAGGCAGAAATGGTGCGTATTAAAATATTTTATGAAACAGATAATCCCTTGCTGGAGCCCAGGGTAAAAGCGCTGGTGCAAAAGGTTCGTCGCGCGGGCATTGCCAAATCGCATCAGGAACTTTACATGGAATTCTTGAATAAAATCCTTTTGCTGGTAAAGTATGGCTGGGATAAAAACAGTCCCAAACGGGCGCAACTGGCCGAATCGGTTAGAAAAACCCCCGGCCATTATGAAAAAAACTGGCTGTTAAGCCACCTGCAATAAGACTGTTTCACCGGGAAAATCCAGCTTTTTTGTAATCTGTGCCTTGGCCCGTTTGGGCGATAGTGGTTGTTTATTTATTGCGCCTTTTTTACTGTTATTCCGGTTTTCACGCGGCTTTCCTATTTGTTTATTGCCCCTGTTTGTTTGGAAAAACGGGCCAAATTGTAATTGCCGGAGCCCTGGCGGTGCACTCATCTTTGTCTTGTTAAGTGCCAGTCTTCACCTTTCAAGCTTCTTTGGGTATGAAACATTTCCTCTACTTTTTACTCCTTTCTCTTTTCAGTTCCGTTTCGAGTGCACAACCGCCAAACTATTATGACACGTTGTTCGCCGGAAACGGCAGGCTTTCCTATCATTTCAATGCTGCGGAAATGCTTTATTTCACCTATGTACAAATAGCCCGCCAAAGCGGAGGAGAAATCCTTGCTTCCTGCAGATTGCTAACACCGAACTTCATTGGGGGACAGGCCCTGATGCAATGCCTTGAAAACGGGACGATAGATAGCACTTTTGCCACTAACGGAGAATGGTACACTGATAATGAATGGTTTGCTGATGCCAACAAATTATACGTGCAGCCAGATGGTAAAATAGTATTTGCGGGAAAACACGGGAATGACGCAACCTTGCTTCGTTTGATGCCTGATGGCAGTTACGATACCACCTTTGGGGACTCAGGTACAGTAAAACATGCAGTAAATCAGCTTCCAAATCAGTTATGGATGGCAGACCTTGATATGTTGTCTGACGGGAATCTTGTTCTTACCTTAAATATATCCAATAAAGATGCAGTAATCGTTTGCCTGACCCCCGATGGACAACTTAATCCGGAATTTGGCATAACGTCAAAACTGTTCCTCAATGCTGCAGATTTTGGTTATCAGTTTATGGTCGGTCTTCGACTGGCCATTACTCCGGACAACAAAATTCTGGTTGCGGGCTCTTTGTCGAACCAGCAAAATCAGTGGACAAAAGGATTCGTTCGCCGGTACGATGCTATGGGCAACATAGACCCCACTTTTGGCCAGAATGGCACCACCATATTCGATTCAAGGACGGTAGTGGGAGATATTTATCAGTACCCTGATGGGCAGTTTATTATCTCATGCATTAAAGATGTCTCTATGGCCCATGCCAAATTCAAAGCAAACGGCGCTATTGATAATGCCTATGGCTTTAACGGTTATGCCTTTTTTTCCGGCACTGGTTGTTTTCATAAAACGGCCTTTATCCAGCCCGACGGGAAAGTAATTCTCTTAACCTTTTGCGATGACCCACAGGATGGATATACTGGTGTCGCAACCCGCTACCTTCTGAATGGCCTCATTGATCCGGACTTTGGTCAAAATGGCAGCATTCGTTCGCCAGAATTTTATGGCGGAACATACAATTATTTTGGATTGTGGTTTGAGCAGGGCTTTTCGCTGTCCAACGAGCAGTTTATTATCGCAGGCGAGGGTCACCGTGGCGACACCCTGGTAGTGGCAAGATTCATGACAGCCCAATCCGTAGGAATAGTGGATGCCCCCACCGCCATTCACCAGGCATTGACCTACCCGAACCCTGTATATACCCCTTCCGTTACGCTGGAATATGCATTAACCGAGAACAGTCAGATTGACATTGATTTGATCAATACAGAGGGAAAATGGATGTGCAGCCTGCTGAATGCGCCCCGTTTATCAGGTAAAAACAAAGAGGAATTGCTGCTGCCTGCAGGATTAAGCCCAGGCGCTTATTATCTGAATGTACGCAACAGCCATGGAAACACCTTTGTGAAACTTATGGTGGTGGGCGGTTAAGCGTGAAAACCTGCCGGATCGTGTAAATCCAATAACAAAGCGTTCAGTACTCTGGCTTTCTGAAGTACCAATGAAATAACATCTCAAACATTTTTGCAATGAAAATTTTCTGCTCTTTTTTACTCTTTTCATTATCCGTTTCCATCGCTATGTCGCAGATCCAAAACCAAAATTTTTTGGATAACACATTTGGCGAAGGCGGCAGGTTTTCATACCGGTTCAATTCCGGTGACTTGTTTTTTCACAATACAGTTGTTGCCCAACTACCTGACGGAAAAATTATTGCAGGCAGCAGGATAAGGAGGCCGTCTGGCATAGTAGCGCAAGCCTTGGTTCAATGCCTTGAAGATGGCGCTTTGGATAGTAGCTTCGCTACCAATGGGGAGTGGTTTACAGAAGATCCATGGTTTGCCAATAACAACAAATTAATGGTGCAGCCCGATGGTAAGATAGTACTTGCTGGCTGGAAAGGGAATGAAGCAACCCTTTTGCGCTTAATGCCCGACGGTTCTTTTGATGTTACTTTCGGGAACAATGGGATGATAAACCATGCTGTATTCGGACTTCCAAATAACATAACCATGGAAGACATTGGGATGCTTTCCGATGGCAAACTAATTTTTTCTGCAAGCTACGGGCTTAAGGAAATAGCAATCGTCTGTTTAAATACCGACGGTTCTCTTTGCCCTGAATTTGGCACGATGTCAAGGGTGTTCTTTCCAAGAGAGGACCTTGGATATCAGAGTATAGGAGGAGCTAGAATTGCTATTACTGAAGACAACAAGATATTGGTAACAGGCTCTGTTGCCAGTCTCGTAAACTACTGGGAAAAAGGATTTGTTCGGAGGTTTGATACCACTCGAAAAATAGATTCAACTTTTGGCCAAAATGGTACCACCCTGTTTGAGGCGAAATTAGTAGCTGGAGGAGACATCTTTTTATTTCCCGATGGCGGATTTATCATACCCACTAAAGTAGCCACTAACGCTGGAGACAAACCGGCGCATGTCAAATTCAACGAAAACGGAACCATAGACCCCAATTATGGTGTAAATGGTTATGCCATTTATAATGAAAATGGTGCTATAAGAACTGCTTCAATCCAACCGGACGAGAAAGTGATTGTTACTACCTATCTTGCTAATGGCGGGGTGGATGGCGAAAAACACACCGCGATCCGCTTCAATCAAAATGGCGCCCTTGATCTGACATTTGGCCATAATGGTGAAATTTATTGCACAAAATATATAGGGGGAGACTCTAATTATGTAGGGTTAAGTTTTAGTAATGGGTTCGCATTATCCAATGAAAAATTCATTGTATCAGGTCGCGCTCTTTGGGGCGACACAGTGGTGGTAGCCCGATATATGACCGGCCAATCGGTAGGTGTGGTGGATGTACCTTCCACTATACAATCGGCCTTGATATACCCAAACCCTGTATACACCCCGTCCGTAACGCTGGAATATGAATTGACCGAAAACAGTCAGATTCACATTGATTTGATCAATGCAGAGGGAAAATGGATGTGCAGCCTGCTGAATGCGCCCCGCTCATCGGGTGAAAACAAGGAAGAGTTGTTGTTACCTGCTGGATTAAGCCCGGGATTTTATTGCCTCAACATTCGCAGCAATCGGGGAAACACCTTTGTGAAGATCGTGGTAACAGGGGAATAAAGAGATAAGCGTATAAGGGTGCACATTTTTCAGAAAGGTGCTTTCCAAGTTGAAAATGTGTACCCTTTCTAATTGAAAATGATTCTTTTCACCTTACTTTGTATTAGACTTTTGTAACAAGTCTAATATTTTTCAAAACACAAAACCACTACTTATGTACCTCCATTATTCCTACTCATTCGGAAAAAACCAGCTTCTGGTGACTTGCTTTTCCTTTGTTTGTTCTTGCCTCTTCGGACAGGCTATTACGTTTAAATTAACCTACAGCACTCCCGGAGATGATGAAGCACGGTATGCGCACGTGCTGCCAGACAATTCCATCCTGCTGGCGGGTAGTACCACCATGGGCAATCATGGCAACATGGATGCCTTGCTGTTAAAGCTGGACGAGCACGGAGTCCTGCTTTGGTCGGCCACATACGGAGGAGCTTCAGACGATTTTTTCAAGTTTATCCTGCCATGCTCCGACGGTAATTTTATAGCCTACGGCGAAACCAGGAGTTTTGGTGGCGGCGGGATAGACCTGTATCTGGTGAAATTCGATCCCAACGGCAACCTCATTTGGTCAAATACCTATGGCGGTACCAAAGACGAACTGGCCTCCGGAGGGCTTTGTGAAACGCCGGATGGATACCTGATATCCGGAGCTACTCAGAGCTTTGGGGCAGGTTTTTACGATATTTACCTCATCAAAACCAACTTTAGCGGACAGTCTGTCTGGACAAGACGTTGGGGAACCGGTGGCGGAGATGGCGGTGGAGAACCTATTTTGAACGCAAACGGAGAGGTTTGGGTACCAGGAGGTTGTTTTTACGGTACTAATAACCACAATGGGATCATGCTCCGGGTGAGCCCCAACGGGACACTGATGGAAAGTAATCAATTTGGCGGGTCAACCAACGAAGGAAATGAATGCTTTACGCCAGGTGGCGCCGGCATGACAGCATCCAGTCACACCTGGGTACCAACTCAGGATGGACTTCATCAACAGCCCTGGATGCTCAGTTATTCCATTGATGGCTCATTGATCTGGAGCAAACGTTACCCTATTGAAGATGGAAACTACCGTATCAATGCCGAAAGTTGCCCGGACGGCGGATTTATCTTCTCTCCAAACCGCAACGGCGAAGACATTGAAGTAGCCTATCTGATCAAAACCGACACGGATGGAGAAGTTGACTGGTCTTATGCCTATTACTATGAAGGAACCGGCGATATGTATCACGCCGTGCCTTGCCCGGATGGAGGTTATCTGGCTGTTGGATACCGGAGTGGAGCAGGTAAAGATATTTTTCTGCTGAAAACCAATGCAAACGGATTGGTGCTTAATTGCCGGCCGATAAGTGCTGATATCAGAAGCAAGATTTATGTTCCAAACACCCAATCACTTTTTTTTTCCACCTATAGTGCAGGTCTTTCAGCCCAGCAAAACAGCCAATCTGAAGCATTGGCACTGACGCCCGAGGTTATCTGTGCTTCAGGGGCCACCGGTGTTTCTGAACAAAACCAATCCATCAATCTGTTTTCCATTTCACCTAATCCGGCATATGCCTCTATCCTGAACATGATATACGAACTACCTGAAACAGATCGGATTAGCATTGCTTTGATGGATGTTCAAGGAAGAAATATTGGTATGCTCCTAAACGAGTCTCGTGCAGCTGGCAACCATGAGGAAACAGTGACGCTACCGGCCGGGTTGACTACCGGTATGTACTTTGTAAATCTACGCACTAGTCGAAGCAATTCATTCGTAAAGCTGATGTTGGTTCAACAATAAATGTGCACAGTTCCGTAAATTCGCAGTAAGTTGCATTTATAATTTTACCGCAGAGGGCGTGAGTTACACCTCTGCGGTAAAATTACTTTTGAGACACCTTCGAGATTATTTCCCGGGCCTTCCATGTTTGAAGGCTAGAGCCCCCAAACCCTCACACTTACCTCACTTCCCCAACGCCGACTTACGCAGTTTTTGCAGGACG
>DLXL01000630.1:7118-7357 GCA_003448025.1 Saprospirales bacterium
AAGCAAAAATAAACGACTGCAAATTCTCATTGTCGCTGGCCAATACCTGATCCTTGGAGCCACTCCATTCGAGTCGGCCTTCGTGTAGAAAACAGATATTATCGCCAATTTCCATCACCGAGTTCATATCGTGCGTATTGATGATGGTGGTAATATTTTTTTCAATGGTGATACTGCTGATTAGCTCATCAATGAGGATGGAGGTCTTTGGATCCAGGCCGGAGTTGGGTTCGTCGCAA
>DLXL01000630.1:7508-8230 GCA_003448025.1 Saprospirales bacterium
AGGCCGGAGTTGGGTTCGTCGCAAAACAGATATTTCGGATTAAGCACAATGGCGCGTGCAATACCCACGCGTTTTTGCATACCTCCGGAAAGTTCTGATGGGTATTTTTTATTGTTTCCGGCCAGATTTACCCGTTCCAGGCAATAATTCACCTGATCCGTTTTTTCCTTTAAGGTCATGTTGGTGAACATGTCCAGTGGAAAGCGGATATTTTCTTCTACGGTGAGCGAGTCAAACAAGGCGGAACCTTGAAAAAGCATCCCGATTTTCATTCGGATGGCACGCATGCCTTCCTTGTTCAGCCCCGTGAAGTTCACTGTATCGTACCAAACCGTTCCACTGGTTGGGACCTGAAGACCCACCAGAATTTTCAGCAATACGGTTTTGCCCGCGCCGGAACGACCGATGATCAGGTTGTTTTTTCCGGATTCAAACAGGAAATCAATACCTTTCAATACCTGTTGTTCCCCGAACGTTTTAAGGACTTTTTCAGCACGAATCATTGATCGTCAGAGGGTTTTAAAATTTCAGACTGCAAGATAAGAGGAATTGGGGAGTTTGATGTAGCGGCGGGTTTAACCGCCGAAGGTTTGAGGCGTTTGAAGGGTTTGAATTGCCCTGGGTACTCAAGCCTTACCGCATGAATCATGGGGGTAGTACAACTGTTTATGTTTTGGAAGATATTGATGATTCAATGCACCATAAATTATGGAACCACAAAG
>DLXL01000307.1 GCA_003448025.1 Saprospirales bacterium
CGCGGAGTCGCGGAGGTTTT
Organism: Saprospirales bacterium; assembly: GCA_003448025.1. Lineage (GTDB taxonomy): Bacteria > Bacteroidota > Bacteroidia > Chitinophagales > Saprospiraceae > M3007. Next base: position 21 of record DLXL01000307.1, read on the forward strand.
TTACCGCAGAGACGCGGAGGTTTTTACCGCGGAGGCGCGGAGACGCAGAGATTTTTTTACCGCGGAGACGCGGAGGTTTTTTACCACGGAGATGTAGAGAGCTGATACCCCTCCGCGTCTCTGCGTCTCCGCGGTAAAAAAACTCTCCACAGTAAAAACCTCAAAAACGCTCATAAATCAGCTGAAGGATCCGCTGGGACTCCTCCCGATAAGGTTTGGCCGGGCCAGTGAAATTATTGTGCATTAGGCTGAATATCAACATTTTACCACTTCTGGCACGCAGGTAGCCGCTCAGGCAGGCTACCCCACTCATCCCGCCTGTTTTAGCATGTAAAGGCAGACTTGTTGGCCAGTCTTTGAACGGGCCGTTGCCCCCCGGATATGGGAAATATGACAAAAGTTTCTCCTTTGGCTGTTTATCCCAGAGTCGTTTCAATACGCTTGCCAATCCGCCGGGACTGATCAGATTATACCTGGAAAGCCCGCTGCCATCCACCCATCTTGGTGTGGGTACTATCGATGCAAAAGAGGTATTCTGCATTTCCTGAATGATCAACGATTCTTTCAAGGCGCCAAATTTCCGGTCTGCACACATGAGCAACAGCTGTTCGGCCAGAAAATTATCGCTGATGTACATCATTTGGCGCAAAACCGTATCTCTGGGTGTACTGTACAAGGTACGCCAGGGTCCGTCTACCTCTGTTTCGCAGGATCCCGGAAAATTTTGGTAACAAATATGATCAAACGATTTCCCAAGGGTGTCTGGCAGATAATAGGTCATCATTCCGCCATCTGCCGACATTTCCGGAATAGGTATTTTGTCGGTAAAGCCAACGCCAAAAATGGAGTCCGGATGACTGAGCAGAAAATACGGCAGCTGTTCCAGTCGGTAAACGCCTACTGTTTTGGGGTATAAATCGTTCTGTGGTTCAAAAACGGGAGTCCCTGGGTGCTTTGGTGTACTCATCCATTGGCCATCGCCTGTTTTTTGCCAGTGTATTATGTTGCCGTAATAGGGAAAATCAGAGCGCTCAGCAGAATAGTCATCATTGTAGTCATCCCAGGCCCAACCTTTTCCAAACCGAGGTATTATCCGACGTTCAACTATCAGGGGATCCTGTTGTGCTTTCATCCACTGAAAAGCAGATTGCCAGGCCTGGTAGTCCGGATGTAAAAATGTTGGATCTCCTTTACCACGAATGAGCCAGCGCTGGTCTTTGGTACGGGCTACTTCCAGACTCGGAAGTGAATCGCCCAGGTATTCCAGGCTGGTGGCCAGGGTTAGAATTTTGGTACAGGAGGCCGGGGTGAACAACTGCTGGTCGTTCACTGAAACCAGGGTTTCGCCGGTATTGGCATCCATCAAAACGAACCCGGTATGCGCATTGGCATACACTTTTGACGACTCGATTTCCTGTTTTACCAATAGTAGCTGGCGTCCAGTCCTGAATTTACCCGCAGCGCAAGAGGACAGGGCTGCCAACATCAGGAGCAACCCAATAACATACCAAATACGAAGCTGAAACATGCTCAGGTGGTTTTTGCCTTGGCTAACTTGCTATTGGCATAGCCATAACTGAAATAAATCACCAGGCCAGCCGCCAGCCAGATAAAGAATCCCGCCCAGCTTTTAGCCGGAATTTGAGCCATCATGTAAAAGCAGGACACCAAACCCAGGATCGGGATCAGCGACAGGTTGTGCCTGAAAGCCAATGCCGCCAGTACCAGACTTGTCAGAATGAATAGCCACATGGGGATTTTATGTTGAAATAACGACCAGCCTGACTCAAATTTGGCGGAATCCGGCACCGGAGCAGCCTCCACCGTCCGGGCATATGCATCCGATTCCAGGGCAGTGAGATAATCGCCAATAGCTCCATTCACTGCAGCCATTCCTGCGCTGTCGCGCGCGCTTAAAAAGCTTTGCAGCCCGGGTATTTGCGCCTCAGGCACATGATGCAGGAAATCCTCCACGCCATACAACTGTTTTTCGTTGGTCACCCAGGCTTTGGTATCCGTTGGATTGTGTACAGCCAGGTAATAACCTGCCGCAACGAGCATCAGAGGGAATATCCATTTGGCATTGACGTAAGGCGTGCGGAATTTACCCCGTGGTGCATCAGGCTGAACCTGCAGCTTCAATACCCCGCCGCACACCAGTACAAAGGCAAAAAGGGTACCCATGCTGCAAAGGTCAAGCACCGTGTCGCTGGGAATGAACAGCATGGGGATCACCACGAAAAGGCCGGTAATGACCGTTGCAAACGTTGGCGTCCGGAACTTTGGGTGGATGTAGGAAAAACGTTTGGGCAGCAACCCGTCGCGACTCATGGTCATCCAGATGCGTGGCTGCCCAAGCTGGAACACCAGAAACACGCCCGCCATGGCCACCACTGCGCTCACGGCAATGATACCGGAGAACCATTTCAGGTTGATTTTTTCAAAAACATAAGCCAGCGGGTCATTTACATCCAGCTCCGTGTAGTTCACCATACCTGTCAATACCAGAGCAATAATGATGTATAAAATGGTGCAAATAATGATGGAATACACCATTGCTCTAGGCAGATCGCGCTGAGGATCTTTGCACTCTTCCGCAGTGGTAGAAAGTGCATCAAAACCAATATAGGCAAAAAACACAGATGAAACGCCCGCCATGACACCGCCAAAACCATTGGGGGCAAAAGGATGCCAGTTTTCCACGTTTACGTAACCGGCGCCTACAATGATTACAAGAACTACCACGATTAACTTCAGCACTACCATCAGATTGCCGGCATTTTTGGATTCTTTCATGCCAATATATACCAGTGCAGTGATCAGAATAGACATCACAATGGCAGGAATATCCAGAATTATGCGCAATCCACCCAGTTTGGGCGCCGATTGCCATGCCAGGTACGCTTCCCGTTGGGATTGGCTGAAATCAGCCTCTGTTTGACCACCCTTGATGAATGCTACAGCAGCATCGTACCCCTGGTGCGCCGACACATAATCAATGGCAGCCCATTCTGGAATATGCCAACCGGCACTGTCGCATAAACTGGTGAAATAACTGGACCAGGATACTGCCACTGTGATATTGCCTACGGCGTATTCCATCACCTGTGCCCAGCCGATAATCCAGGCAATAAGCTCGCCAAATGCCACGTAGGAATAGGTGTAAGCGCTACCAGACACCGGAAGCATGGAGGCAAACTCCGCATAAGCAAAAGCGGCAAAACCGCATGCCATGGCCGTGAAAATGAATAAAAAGACCACCGCCGGGCCGCCATTAAAACTGGCAGAGCCGATGGTACTGAAAATGCCGGCGCCGATAATGGCAGCAATACCGAGTGCCGTCAGATCACGGACACCTAAATTCTTGTGCAATCCACCTGAGCCATGAATTTCTTCGTGCTTGGCAGATGAAATTGCATCATGGACTGATTTTTTGCGGAAAAGATTGTTGAAAAGAGCCATAGGGTTGATACTGGTTGTCTGAAAGGAGACCTGAGCAAGCCCGATTTCCAGCGTCCAAAGTATGGCATTCCAACCAATCAAATCTTTGATTTTTCCAAAACAGAAATCTCTGAGCCCTCAGCAAGAAAACAGGAAACGGGTTTTTGGGCCAGGCATTGGGCAAACTCCTGACCATAAAGCAGGGAATAATCTCCCTTTGTTTCTAAGTCGTGTACCGGATAAATATCCCAACGTGGGTGCTGAACCTGATATTCATTGGTGGACTGGGGGCCGGTTTGGGCATATCCCCAATAATGTTCCGTGATAAACTCTGCTTCGCTGCCAACTTCCAGCGGGCTGGCCACCGGGGAGGTTTCTGCAGCCAGTTTGTACCAGTTTCCACCCCAAAGCGGCTTCCATTCGTAGGAAACATAATGACTATCGGGTTTCAAATCCCAGGTATGACGCATTCTGTAAGTGGCGTAATGCTCGCCATAAACCGTATTGGCAATCAGCGTAATGGCCGGTTTAGGTACAATTTCCCTGATAAAAACCACGCCCCTTCGCCATTCCCCGTCTACTAATCGGCGCACATAAAACCGGAGATTCACCTCTTCGAAATCCCTGTGAAAAGGAACCGAAATGCCTAAAACTCTTGTATCCAAAAACATGAACCCCACTAAGCTAACATAGCATTTTCCCTCCCAGAAATCCAGTTCTGTGCCGTAAGGAACATAAGGTATTAATATTTCCGGGTCAATTTCATAATTGGCCATCAGGAGTTTGCGCCACGAAGCGGTGAGGAATGCCATATTATTTGATGGAATAAAAAAAAGGGAGTTGCATACGGCTTGGAACGTTGCAACTCCCTTTTGGTTTTAAAAAATTGAGCCGGAACTACGCGTACTCCTCAATTGGCGGACAAATGCACACCAGATTGCGGTCGCCATAAGCCTGGTCAATTCTGCCCACCGTTGGCCAGAATTTAAAGCCCTGGCGCAGGTATGGCAGCGGGAAAGCTGCCTTTTCACGGGAATACTTGTGCTTCCAGGTATCGCCGGTCACTTCTTCGCAGGTGTGTGGTGCATTATGCAACGGATTGTTCTCGGTGTCGAATTCGCCGCGTGCAATGGCGTCAATTTCCTCGCGGATAGCCAACAATGCATCGCAGAATCGATCCAGTTCGGCTTTGCTTTCGCTCTCCGTTGGTTCGATCATGATGGTGCCTGCAACCGGGAAGGAAAGGGTTGGTGCGTGGAACCCGTAATCCATCAAACGCTTGGCAATGTCTTCAGCGCCTACCAATGATTTAAATGGACGCATATCCACAATCATTTCGTGTGCGCAGCGACCGTTTTCGCCGGAATACAGGATCTCATAGGCCCCTTCCAGACGCGCTTTAATATAGTTGGCGTTTAGAATAGCGTATTTGGTAGCGTTGGTGACGCCTTCAGCACCCAGCATGCGGATATATGCGTAGGAGATCAGCAAAATGCTGGCGCTTCCCCATGGGGCCGCAGATACTGCGGTGGTACCTTGAGTGCCACCCGTTTCAACAAAAACGTGTTTAGGCAGGTATGGCGCCAGACTGTCGTTACAGCAGATCGGGCCCATACCCGGGCCACCGCCCCCGTGCGGGATAGCAAAGGTTTTGTGCAGGTTCAGGTGACAAACATCCGCACCGATGGTAGCAGGGCTGGTCAATCCAACCTGAGCATTCATGTTGGCGCCATCCATGTATACTTTACCGCCATGCTGATGAATAATATCACAAACCTCTTTGATGCTTGTTTCAAAAACCCCGTGCGTGGAAGGATACGTCACCATCAGGCAGGAAAGGTTAGCAGAATGTTGCTCAGCTTTAGCCCTCAGATCGTTCAAATCGATGTTGCCACGCTCGTCACAAGCCACTACAACCACTTCCATGCCAGCCATTACAGCAGATGCCGGATTGGTACCATGTGCGGAAGAAGGGATCAGGGAAACATTTCTATGGGCTCCGCCGGTGGCCATGTGATAGGCACGAATCGCTATAAGTCCTGCGTATTCCCCCTGCGCGCCACTATTGGGTTGCAGAGAGCAGGCAGAAAATCCCGTTATTTCGCAGAGGTATTTTTCTAACTCGCTGATGATATGGCCATAACCTTTAGCCTGGGATACCGGCATGAAGGGGTGCATGTTGGACCAGTTTTCCCAGCTTACCGGAATCATTTCAGCGGCAGCATTCAACTTCATGGTGCATGATCCCAGGGAGATCATACTGTGCACAAGGGATAAGTCTTTGTTTTCCAGACGCTTGATATAACGCATCATGTCGCTTTCGGTATGGTAGGTGTTGAATACCGGGTGCGTCAGATAGGATGATTCGCGAGCCAAACCAAGATTATTTGATTTGGATTTAGCCAATGAGGCATGAACCCCAAACACATTCAGAATATCATTCAGATCTTGCTCTGTTACGGTCTCATCCAGCGCAATTTGAATGGACTGAGCATCATGGAAAAAATTGATTCCAACGGCTTCTGCGTTGGCAAGAATGGTTGACAATTGCGCAGGAGAGGCTTCTATACGGAGCGTATCAAAAAACCTGGTATTGGTTTGTTTGAATCCGGCGCTCGTTAAGGCAGCGGCCAGGGAAACAGCCATATCATGTACTCGCTGTGCAATTCCACGGATACCGGAAGGTCCATGATATACAGCATACATGGCCGCCATATTGGACAACAAGGCCTGAGCTGTACATATGTTTGAAGTTGCCTTTTCCCGGCGAATGTGTTGCTCACGCGTTTGGAGAGCCATACGGAGGGCGCGATTTCCATGTTTATCTACAGAAACGCCAATGATACGACCTGGAATCTGGCGCTTGAAATCTTCAGTACAGGCAAAATAGGCTGCATGCGGGCCGCCGTATCCAAGTGGAACACCTAATCGTTGCGTATTGCCTATGGCTGCATCAGCGCCCCATTCACCGGGAGGAGTGAGCAAAGCAAGCGAAAGAATATCAGCAGCAACGCAAACAAAATTGCCATTTGCCTTTGCTTTTTCTACAAATGCCCGATAATCTTCAATATTGCCCTGAGCATCAGGGTATTGCAGCATGACGCCGAAGGTTTTTTCAGAGAATTCAAATGATTTCCAATCTCCGATTTTCAACTCGATACCATGAGGCATGGCACGGGTTTTAAGAATATCGATGGTTTGCGGCAGCACTTTATCAGAAACAAAAAACACATTGGCTTCCTGGCCGGCTTGAGCACGCTTATTTTTTTCATGATAAAACATGTTCATTGCCTCAGAAGCAGCCGTTCCTTCGTCCAGCAAACTTGCATTGGCAATCGGTAAGCCCGTCAGGTCGCACACCATGGTTTGGAAATTCAAAAGGCTTTCCAGACGACCCTGGGCAATTTCGGCCTGATAAGGGGTGTACTGCGTATACCAACCGGGATTGCTGAACAAGTTGCGTAATATAACCGGCGGTGTGATAGTGCCATAATAGCCCATCCCGATGTAATTGCGCATAACCCGATTCTGTAATGCAACATTTTTGAGCTCCTGCAGATACTCAAATTCAGATTGAGCCGGCGGAAGGTCCAATGACTTTTTAAGCCTAATGGAAGCAGGAACCGTTTGTTCAATCAATTCGTCCAGAGAATTTACCTTCAGGACTTTGAGCATTTCTTTGGTTTCAGATTCGCTGGGACCGATATGCCGACGCTCGAAGCGGTCGGGATGTGGAAATAAACTCATAAACAATGAGTGAGTAGGTGATTGAGTTAATGAGTGATTGGCAGAATGAGTGATTGTATTGTGGTGCACTCAAAACGCGGCGAAGGTATAAAGGTTCAGGGAGATTTTCGGGCAGTTTTGGAGACAATTCTCCTTCGGCATTCCCAAATAAGAAACAAACTGAATAAGAGGTATTCAAGCAGGATCAACGGGTAGTTTTCCAGGTATTTATTCTGATCATAATGGCTGTAAGACAACATGATTAATCCAGACCAAACTATCGGGGCTCTCCAGGAACTGAGCAAGGAAAATGACAGAGGAATGCCCAAATACCATGGTTGCACCGTAGCGGCAAAAAAGAGATACCACAAAGCGCCAAAAGTGATGGCTTTAAAGAACTTCAGATCGGCGCGTTCTCCGGACGGGATGGTCCAGGCCATGGCCACCATCCCCAATGCCCCCAGCAAACCCATGATCGGACCAGACAGCTTGCCGATGTCCCAGCCAGTTTGTACCCATCCGATCTCCCTGACCAGGTAATAGAGGCTCGCGTTGAACTGAAATTGCCGGAAATAAAGATCCAGGCTGCTCAACATATTGGGGAGCGCCACCAAAATGGGTACAAACAATATCAGGGTTATGACTCCTGCCCATACCGCAAACGTCCAACCCCTTTTCAGTCCTAACCATCGCCAAAGGGCAGGGACGAACAACAATGGCAACAGCTTGGTGGCAATGGCAAGACTCCACAGCAACGCGGCTGCCCAATCCCGGCCTTTCATCAGGAGCCACACCGAAGCCAGCATGAAAAATACCATCAGCCCTTCGAAATGGCAGTTTCCGGTAAATTCAAGGATGGCGAGTGGGTTCAGGGCGTACCACAGACCTGCGTTGGGGCGCCCTGTTTGGGCACCCAGGCGTTTCAATAACAAGATGGAGCCTGCTTCCCCCAGGAAAATGGGAATCTTGATTAAAAACAGGCTGCCTGCTTCCCAGTGTGGGAAAAGCCAGGTGGAAAAAGCAAAAAACAGCTGGCATACCGGAGGGTAAACTGTGTAGTATCGGGGCGAATTAAGTTTGGCAAAAAGCTCCGGACTCAGCCCCGGAACCTGCCCGGGCTGTTGCATCCAGTATTCCGGCGTATGGGCAAAGGGGTGAATTCCGGCGTTTATCAGGTGCCCGTCCCACAAAAAGCGGGCATAATCATCGGAAAAATTGGGCACACTGAACAGTAAAACGAAACGCAGCAACACGCCCAATCCTAACATGGCGGGTATCAGCGTTATGCGGTTTTTTCTTTCCAGGTACAGCACTATGCCCAGGTAAATGCCGAAATACAGTAAATACACCAGAATAAAAGGCCAGAAATCAGTTCTGTCCACCCCATATCCGAGATACAGGGTAAAGCCCAGGGCAGCAGCGGAATAGTTTATCAGCAGTCGTTTTGCGTGCACGGTGTGGAATAAGGATCCTAAAAAGGACGAAAGTAGGGTGTATTTTGGATGGTAAAATACATGTATGCCGGAGTTTATTACATTCCGTTAACCGGGATTTTCTGTTTAAATATCCATCCAATCCTTACTGTACAATCCCCGGCGGCGTTGCCGGCTGGGTTAAATTCTGATGATTAGACTTGTTGTGATGTAAGACATTGATAATCAATGATTGTATTTTTGTCCTCCAAAAGGACTCTTATGGGATTTAATTATACAGTTATCCGCTGGTTTGACCTATGACGCGCTTGGGGCTGTTTTTGACTGTGATGGATCGACGGCAAAAATCAACCAAACACTTGCTTTGCCTATCCTTCAGGCTTCCCTAACCCAAATGGGCTTGATGCCCAAGCGGGAGTTTTCATCGGTGGAAGATTTTGAAGCCTATTTTGCAAAACATGACACCTTGCTTGTAGACTTTGGAATTTTAAGGGAGGAGTTTCCTCCGCAAAAAACATGGTTTGCCCGCTTCAACATTCGACTTGATTTAGGTTTTTTGGGGTTTTCAGAATTGTATCCATGTCGTCAATTATACATCCCGTTCAAAAAGCCAAGAAAAAACGATTTGTCACAAGAGGCGTAAGCGGAAAACAAAACTCAAGCGGCTCAAAGGGTAAGAGTGGAACACAGCATTGGTGGTCTAAAGCGGTATCGAATCCTATCTGACAAACTACGAATGCGAGATCCAAGACTCTATGACTCTATTGTCGGAATTTGTGCCGGCCTTTGGAACTTAAATTTGACAACTCATTGATTCTCTTAGCAAAACATGTCTAATAACAAAAATAATTATATCAGTGCCTACCACATCAACCTTGCAGATTCAGGCTCCTGCGCCTCTGGAGTTTGTGCAGGTGTACGATGCCACGGGCCGGGCTGTGCTGCACTCCTCTACGGTGGGTCAAGAGGTGTCCGTGGCGCATTTGCCCGCGGGTTTGTATTTCGTTTCCGCAAGGGCTGGAGGCAGATTATGGGGAGCGCGGTTTATGAAGGAATGAGTGTGCGCGGAAAAATTATTTTTTTTGACTCAATTCTGGATTTTCAATTCGCAACCATGGTCTTCCCAAATCTAAGTATTTTTTACATTTCCTTGCGTTTGCGTCAAAACTAAAATTTAGACAAGCACTGAGGGGTCAATCGCACAGTTTGACAATATCCACACGCCGATTCATACTTTTTGAAAACACATCATCGCCAGAAGCAATTGGTTTTTGGCTGCCAAAACCTTTCACTTCAATTTGTGCTTTTGTCAACCCTTGTTGAATTAAAAAATCTGCAACGACCTGTGCACGCATCAGAGAAAGTCTTTGGTTTTTTGAATCATCGCCACTATTATCAGTATGCCCTCTGATCAATACCTTGCAATTTTCTTGCAATAACTTTGGTGCTAAATCTGAAAGGATATTTTTATAGAATGGATTTAGTTCGGTTGAGTTATGCTCAAAGGAAATGGAAGGCATTGCAGACATCAAGTCCAGTTGTTGAGCCAGCAAGCTGGAGGGGGGCGATCCTAGTATTTGATTATTTACTTGTGGTTCATATACGGTATCCACTACCGAAGAAATAGGCGCAATATTATCTGGAAGAATGGTACTCTCGACGGGAACCAAAGAAATATCATCTAAAAAAACGTACACACCAGAATACGCTGCTTTAGTTTTTTTTCTCACCAACCGTGCTTTTTTCTCAAACGAACCGAAGCCTACATATCAACCGTCCTTGTTGGCTATAAACTCCTTAGAAAGTTGAATCCAGCGGTCTTCAGTCAAATCCGAATCAGGCAGGTCAATATCAATTGACTTTTGGAGCATCATCTCGGACCAAGGCGCGCCACAGGGGTCCTTATCAAGGAATACAAGACCTATTTTTGTGGGGAAGTACCCATCAATATATCTGAAGTGTAGGAAAAAATTGATTCGGTACTTCACCCCCGATTTTATATTAAATGCTAATTTTTGATATAAAAATTCAGGTAGCGAACCATCTCCAGCGTCGGCCAAATACAGACCTGCCATTCCCTTTCCGTTGTTTGGAGAAATTTTTTGATGTCCAGAGCGCTGTGAAAATGGATATTCTTGGTGAATATAGTCCACAGTATTTAGGCCTTGCCAAGAGGCCAGTCGCTCTGAATAGCCAAGTCGAATGAAACAATCACTATTGGCATTTGTAGAGATGGTCTCGAAAGATTCATTCGCTATTAAATTTTGCCCGGATGTTTGTGCTAGGAACAACATCCAGAAAGCTACTGAGTGGAATAACTCCACCCAGTAGTTGCCTTTAATTTGTTTGATCATGATTATTAGTTGACATTAAAGCAGTCAATAATCTCAACGCCCGGCGCAGGTATAAACGTGTCGCAGTTGATATTCGCCCCAGTATAATGAGAATGAACAGTTCCATTTATCCTGTAAATAATCCAAGTGCCTGCAAATGACTGCTCAACTAAAACAAAAGAAGCCAAAATCAATAGGCTGCGAAGAATACGCTTTTTCATAAAATTAAATTTTGAATAAGTGTTTACTCTGATTTGGATTTTCAACTTCCCCCATCTTTCTAGTACCTATAATCGCGAACTGTAGAAAACTAGAAAGCGACACAAAGGTCATAGCGATGACTGCCAAATTTTGGCAGTCTGTAAAAAAAATGTAAGTTCCTCATGACTTTAATATTGACCTCTAATCAAATATCTAGTTTTGCCAAATGTCAACTCCTTGAAAGTGCTGATGTTTTGCAAGAAACATATGCGATTGTAAATAGGTTGAGCCTACTGACTGATGTTAGGTGGTGACAAGAAGATAGGAGTGATGCGCATAACCCTTTACCTCCTTCCGGAAACTTCAGTCATAACACTGCTGGTGAAATCAATGATAGCATTACAATGGTTGACGGAGCAACGTGGAAAATGGATGGATTAGGACTGTCGGGTGGAAATGCCGATATTTATGAAATGGGTTTGTTTAACATTAAACTTTCTACCACCAACATCCAAACATTTTTCAAATTTGCGCAAATATGAAAAAGATCCGCGCCATTTGGCGACTGTGTTATTTTGCCGTGTACACGCTTTTTCGTGTAGGACAAATCGTACTTTCCAGCCTGCTGAAAGGCGAAAACATCCGGCGTTCCATGCGCATTCGGCAAAAGTGGGCCCGACATCTGCTGCCTGCCATCGGGGTAGATATTCAGGCCAAGGGTACCCCTCCAGACTTTCCATGTATCCTGATGTGCAATCACAGATCTTACCTGGATCCGGTCATCATCCTGCACGACACCTTTGCTTATCCGGTTTCCAAGGCGGAAGTGTCTGGCTGGCCTATCGTAGGCTATGGGGCTAAGGTATCGGGGGTGCTGTTTTTGCAACGGGAAAGTACGGCAAGCAGGAAGTTCACTTTGCAAGCCATTGCGCAGAAACTTAACGAAAGCTTCCCGGTTATTTTATTCCCGGAAGGCACCACACATGCAGAGGATCAAACCATAGCCTTCAAACCGGGAGGTTTCAAACTCGCTGCAGCCAACCGTATACCCATTGTGCCTGTTGCCATTGATTATGCTGCCAAAGCTGATTACTGGATTGGCAACGACACCTTTTTGCCCCACTTCATCCGAAGATTTGGCGAGCGACACATGTATGTGCAGATTCATTACGGTGAAGCCATCTGGAGCGATGATCCGGAAGTGCTGCTGGAAGAGACACAAGCCTGGATTAATGCAGAGCTTCGGGAGATACGGTAGACGGTGGACGGTACAAAATCAAATATATGACAGAATACTTGTCTTAAGTTTTTGAAATAAGGCTGGGATCCTGCTAACTTTGCGACCCATTTTTGATCTGCATGATCAGGCTCCATAGTTCAACGGATAGAATGGAAGTTTCCGGAACTTCAGATAGTGGTTCGATTCCACTTGGAGCTACCTCCCATAATTCCCTCCTCAGTAAAGCGCTGACGAGGGATTTTTTCTAAAAATTATGAAAATCAATATCTTTTTGGGCATTCTGGTCATCACATTGGCTATTCTTACTTGCAAAAATATTCAAAAAACCAAGGATAGCGAAGCCGCTGCTCCTGCAGTCCCTGCTCAGGAACAGGGACAATACGGATTTAAGGCCTCACATGTCATTGAAGGCGAACGGGCTGACACTATCCAGGGTACACTGCAGATCAAAAGAGCGCCCAAAATGGTTCAAGTGCCTGTTGATGTACTTCCTCCACCTACAGCCAGTAAAAGAGCGTACCTGAGCACTGGATGGTGGCACCTGAATATGGCCTACCAGCCCAGTGATACCACTGTTCACCAAAACTATCAGTCCAAATGGTTGCAATTCCGGGAAGACCAAACCTTTGATATCCTTATTAAAGGGAAGGTGGTAGATACAGGCAGGTGGAATTTTGATTCAGCACATAATGAGATTCTCTTGTCTTGTAAGGATCCTTATATCAATAATTCCTGGAGTGTTCAGGAAAAGGGCTTCGTCATGATTTGGAAAGGAAATACCTCTATCAATGTGACTGGGATTCAGGTTCGGGTGGTTGGATCCAGGAGAGAGCCGGAGTGGTAGGAGGGGTTTATGGGGTTTTATGGAGTTTAGGGAAATTTAATGTTAAAAATAAATGGAATTAAATAGGATAATTGATAGACTGA
>DLXL01000150.1:0-2538 GCA_003448025.1 Saprospirales bacterium
CGCGTTCCAAAAAAAATCCGCGTTCTCATCCGCGTTCCAATACCGCGTTCCAATACCGCGTTCCCTGTTTATATTTGCAACGTTCACCAACTTCCTTCCTTATGTTGAAACGTTTACTTTGCTTTATTATCTGTGTTCTTTCCATATTCAAATTGCATGCACAGGACGAACATTCTTTTCAATGGCGTTATGAATCTGAGCTGGGCGCTCCTATGAGTCAGCTGGATGTATTACCGCTCGCGGATCGGGGGTATATGATGTCCGGGTTGTTGCAAAGCCCGGTAGGGAGTGCCTTTTATTATCCTTATATCTGTCGGGTAGATTGTCAGGGGAAGGTAGTGTGGGCTAAAACCTTTAACCAGGTCACAGAATCACCCAATAATGTAAGCGGCCGGGTGCTCCAGATCTCTGAAACGGATTTTGTGCTGGTGGGCAATGTGGGCTTTTACTTTACCACTCCCCGGCAGGACATCTTCATGGCTCGCGTTACAGGTGACGGAAATGTGGTATGGACACGTCGTATTGGCGGAGGAACCAACAATCAGGATGTGGCACAATCGGCCATTGTAACCTCCGATGGCAATATCGTGATTGCCGGACAAACAGGTTCCTTCGGTACCGATGCCGGTTCCAATAATAATTATACCGATCAGTATTTTATGAAAGTGAGTCCGGCCGGCAATATTCTCTGGACCCGCACGGTGGGTAATAAAAACGCCGTGGATCGCTCTTTCGATATCATTGAGTTGCCTGATCAAAGCCTGGTAGCTGCGGGCTCCTACCTGCATACAGGTGGTACTTTTTATGCCAATTTAGTGAAAATGGATAAAAATGGTACCGTACTTTGGCATAAAGTATTCGGAGAAGGCACCGCACCCCAGGCCAACCATGCATATGGTGTCCTGGCCACCTCTGACGGCGGATTTCTGGTAACGGGTTCATCTACCAATCTGCAACCCAATTTTCAGGGTTATTCGGATTTACTCATCATCAAAACCGATGCTGATGGTGAGGTTGAGTGGTCGCGTGTAGTAACAGGCAGCGCACCGGATTCTTTTGAAAATGCCAGTAATGCCGTGGAAAAACCCAACGGTGACCTGGCCATTATGTGCGCCACCAATTCATACCCTACAGTGGGTTTTGTAGGCAATAAATACGGAGTGCTGACGCTTTCCTCTACTGGGAGTATCGTCAACATGAAGACCTACAACCTGGGCAGTTCGCATTATCCACGCTTTCGCAAGCACCCGCAGGAGGGCAGTTTTTTGATTCAGGGTTTTACCAACTGGACCGGATATGGCGGCAATGGCAACCGGTTTGATCCGCTGCTCATAAACCTGGATGCTGATTTTAAAGTGACCTGCAACTTTAGTGATTTCACCGGATTAACCTCTGTGTTCAATCCGGCTTTTGACTTTGATGATGCCCCCGGGACACTAGGGGTAGGCGGAACCCTGGTTAATCACGTGGCGGATGCCTCTGATTTTGCCCTTAAACAAAATGTGATCTGTGAATTCCGCCCGTATGAAAGTTGCTCGCTTTTCACGGATACAAAAGAAGAACTGGATCAAAGCGCCGGATTTATGGTATACCCTAATCCCGCCCATGCAGGTGCACCTCTTTCTCTGCGCTGGAATCATATTCAGGTGGAGCAAGTGTCTGTTATAGATGCTGCAGGCCGGGTAGTTGGTCAGCATTATCCAGTTCCGGGAATGGATAATCTGGAATTACGGATTCATTTGCCTGGTATCTATTGGGTAATGCTGCAAGGAGCAGGTATGCAAAGGGTAGAAAAGGTTGTGGTGCATTAATGCGGGTCTTGTGCACAACTCGAGGGTCTTACAATACTGCAAAACCAGCTTTTTAGGTGTCCTCTAACATGCTGTGTCAGTCCAAATAGCCATATACCGCAAGATGAACCCGGGTAATCTGGCAGAGGACAAATACAGGGAAAAACTGTGACCCACACCATTCAGGTTTGCCAATATCAGGTCCAACTCATGGTCGCCGTCCAGATCCCCGGCAAAATAAATAAAGGAAATATCCATTTGATTGGTACCTGTATCACCAGGTTTTCTGACAACTTTATTGACCAGCACCTGTGTATTCCATCCGATGTTGTCAGGGGAACGGGGCTCTTCGGGCTTTCGCTTGTGCAGGATAACTTTATAGCCTTCAATCCGGTCTATCGGTCCGCCTCCGGCGCCCTGAACAAAAGCCGGATTAGGCACGGCTTTCCCTTCTACACTGATGGTATAATGATGCGCTATCTTTTTTTCGGGGTCGTAGGTACTATATGCATACACATTCCCGGGCATAAGCTGCTCGGGGGTAGGTGCTTGATTGTATACTTTTTGAGCCAGGTTAAAGCCTGAAAACAAGATATACGGCGCTTCTTTTTGGTTGAGTACTGCATTTTCCAAAACGGGCTCGCCGCACCCTTCTTCAGCGCTTTGTTTGCGCCCGGTTTTTAGCGTTTTAGCAATGTAGCTGTGTACGCTGTACTCTTTTCGTTTTTTCAAGCTGGCAGAATCCACT
>DLXL01000150.1:2691-2969 GCA_003448025.1 Saprospirales bacterium
AGAATCCACTAACAGCCCCTGCCATTGGCTGCTTTCCGGCAAATCCATACAAGGCCAGGGAGAATCCACGCCTGAATTGGGCAATATCATGCGTACTTTGGGCTTGAAATCCTGGGTTAAAAAACCACTGAACAGGTATCCTTTTTTATCCGCCCAGGTTACTTCCATCCACTCGCCGGATTTATCCTCAATGGTTTCACTAATCCCGGTGCGTCTGCAAACCAGCACCGCTTCTCCAAAAGGCACGGCATCCAGCTTGGCGGTTTGTCGGCCCGGCC
>DLXL01000150.1:3169-5720 GCA_003448025.1 Saprospirales bacterium
ACCGGATAATCATCGTTCAGGTTACAAAAACAGGATTGTGCCTGGAGCTGGACGATGGTTAGCCATGCCAAAGCGATAAGCGCACAGGGTTTGGGCATTGTTGGGTTTTATAAAGGTTAGGTAAAGGATACATCTGCTGAAACAAGTAGAAGTGGTACAAATTTACTCTTTCCACCCATAAAAATACCATCCACGCACACCTTTTATCGGCTTAGGGAAAAACGCCCGGTAAACTGAATCATACCGCGTAGAATCACGCAGCGCCAGGTGACTAAGCTGGTGCTTTTGCTGGTAAAAACGAATGGTGTCGGCCGGTATCTGATGCCCAAAATTATAGGCCGTCCAGCCATAACCACGCAGTGCCAGCAGGTGGGTATTGGGAGAGGGGTCATCCGGACAGAGCCAGCGTGCATCATTGGGCAAGCCGAGTCCTTGGCGCGTTTGCTCCTCTAAAAAGGCCGTTATGGGCAGGTAATTAGGGCCGGTGGTGCGGAGCCGGCCGGACATCACCACATGGCTGTGCATTAATCCCAGGCCGCACAACCACCAGATTGCAGAGCGACCAAGGGCGCCATTCCACCATTCCGGCCAATGGAGGAGGGCAAATAACCACATCAAAGTCGGCAAAATCAACAAACACAGGCTGTAATAATCATGCTCCCGAAACATCCGGAACCAAAGCAGGAAATAGACCGTACTCCCTGCCAGACTCCAAACCGGAACATATTTCCAGAAGAAGGACTGTTTTTTCCACGCGCGCACATACGCCCAAACGCCCGCCAAAGCGCCTGCAAAAAATCCAATGGATAAAAAATAGGGCGCAACTTGTCGGGCGGTCATACGCATGGTTTCCAGGATAAAATGGCCATCGTACAACCAAACAGGGCGCGTACTGCTGAGAAAATACCCGGTACCGTGTTGTGTGTTGTATTGATGGATCCAAATACGTAGCAACAGGATGGCTGATATCAGGACAAGTTGTGCCGCTATTGGCCAATAACTGTTCCAAAGCGGCAAGTTTGCCCAATGGCGTCTAAGTTTACCATGCCACCATGTCACCATCAGGGCCAAAGGCAGGATGGCACTGCTGATTTTCAGCGATATAGCCAACATGGCCGCCAACGTGGCTGCTCCGAGCCACGCCAGACTTTGCCGCTGATGGGCGCGCATTAAACAGGCCATCAGGAGCAACACTGCGCAAAACGCCGGTGCGTCCGGCAAACTGGAAGGGCCGTAATAGCTTAACACCGGTGCGCTGAGTATGGTAATTGCGCCAAGCGCGGAAACCATGGGTTTGCGGATCCATTGCATCACCATCCAGCCAAACGCCCAGCCTCCGGCATACAACAACAGCCAGCCAATCCAGCGTAAAGGATAATCCGGGGCGCCCGGGATCCGCTTGATCCAAGCTGCTAACCAATATAACCCCGGCCATTCACCCACGGCATGAGGATCTGCAGCAGTAAACAGGTTATTGATACGCGGCTGGAAAAAATCAGGATTCTGGCCGTAGTTCCAGGCAATGGCGGCCCCGTCGGCCTGTCGCCACTGATGTATGGATGCGGGAGGCAGCGTCAGCCATACATCGTACCGGTTGACTAAAGAATACGCTACGAAAAGCGCAGTATATAAAAGGGTAAAACGACCCAACATGTTTTTACAAATCTGCCACCCGCCAAAGACCCAATGCTTTTGACTGAAGGATTTTATCCGGTGTATCCAAATGCTCTGCAATCAGGAGTACAGGTGGCGGCAGTAAAAAAGGTTCCAGCTGCAGATTTACCGGTCGCCATTCTCCGGTAATGATATCCTTATTTCGCAATAGCTGGGTAAAGGTAGTGGTCAGTAAATAGGTACTACCCGAGCGCTTGATATTTTCCAGGGCTTGTTGGATGTTTTGATTGGAAAAATGCACCAGGCAATCCCTTACCAGTACCAAATCCATCCGGGGTAAGGGGTCGTCCAGCAGATCAAGCACCTCAAAGCGTACTTTGGGCAAATGCCCGTAATTGGCCTGATTTCGCTGAATAAGTGCATCCACGATGTCGGCGCCGAGGTAGTCTATTCCATTCAGATCTGCCTGCCGCATCCAGTTGAAATCGCCACAGGGAAGGTCCAACATCGAATGAATGTTCAGTTCCCGAAACAAAGAATTCAAAGCGCTTACCAGCTTTTCTGTGTTTTTGCGTTCCGATCCAGCCCCCGACACACTTTCAGTACTTCCCCAGCGATTGGTATGGTAAAAATGGGTAAAGAACTCCTTGGGTGGCATGCCTTTGAAGGCCGAGAATCGCCTCCTGAAATCCCGGTAGCATTGGATCAGAGCGGCTGGGAGGATGGTCGTTAATGCTTTTTTCATAGGGTAGGCATGATTAGAAGTCGTCTTCAACGCTATTTTTGAGATGACTTCTAGTGGTGAACCAACTTAGTTCCTAAAAAACTGAAGGCTGCTTTTTGCGCCTGATTTCGTTGTTTATCACTTATTATGTCCCGCATAACGCGCTCTAAACGCCTAATCAGCCCCCAAAATCATCACTTCAGTTTTTCAGTT